>JAVHNW010000225.1:0-13386 GCA_036169755.1 bacterium
CAGATAATGTGAAAAGGAAAAATCCATCGGCAGCCTTTCAACGGAGCGCCAGTCTGAAGGACTTTCACGAACTGAGCAGATGGCTTAAGCCCGACCTGTCATTTTGTAACTGCTCAGCCAGCCAGCATTATGGCACACCTCGGCGGGATAAATCCCTGCCTCAAGGCAAAAAAGCCCTTCGGGCTGCCCAAACGAGTCGGGTTTACCCGACTTCCCCGCAAGTGAGGCAGGGCTTCAGCCCGCCGAAGTGACGCGAAAAACACCAGCCTGAGCAGTTAGGTCATTTTTAGTAAAAACTGACGGATGTCGGCGGCGGTCTGCGGCCAGCCCGGCTGTTGGCGGTAGCGCTCCAACGCGCCGAGCGCAAGTTCCTTCAGCCGGGCGCGGTCTGCCGCCAGCGCGCGCAGGTTTTCAGCCAGCGCGCGCGCATCGCCGGGGTCAATCAAAAAACCGCTGCGGCCAGGTTCAATAATTTCAGCGGCGGCGCCAGAATTTGTGCCGATGGCGGGCAAGCCAAAACGCATCCCTTCCAGATAAACAATGCCAAAACCCTCGTAACTGGAGGGGACTACCAGCACATCGGCGGCGGCCAATTTTTCGGCCAGGGGCGCCTCGGCCAGCGCGCCGTGAAAAATGACCCACGGCGTCAGCCTCAGGGCCTGCGCCTTGCGCCGCAGCCGCGCGGCGTGGGCCGGGTCGGCCTGTGGCGAGCCGATGATGTCGAGGCGAAATGAGGCGGGCGGCAAAACGGCGAGCGCCTCCAGCAAAGTCTCCAGCCCTTTGCGCGCAATCAGGCTGCCCAGGAAGAGAATCTGCAGCGGGCGTGATTCTGCCGCGCGCGCGGCAACCGCCGATTCTGCCAGGGGCGGGCCAAAACGGTCGGTGGGCGGATAGGCCAAAATCGCCGGGCGCGAATCGCCAATCAGCGCCGTGACCACGTTTTGAGTCGTTTTGGAATTGAAAATAAAGCCGTCCACCCCGCGCAGGTAGTTTTTTTCCAGCTGACGATAAAAAGTATTTTCCCAGGCTGGGCGCTGTTCGCTGGAACGCAGGTGATGTACCAGGCTGATGACGGGGTAGGCGCGCCGCTGATTGGCCACCAGCAGCCGGTTGGCCGCAAGCAGCCGGTTGGCCGCAAGCAGCGAGGGATGGTTGAGTTCATCTTCAATCAACAAGTCGAGGCCGGGCGGCAGGCGAAAGCTGAAATTATCGGCCAGGTGCGCGGCGTAATTGCGCCAGGGCAGCGCCACGATTTCCACCGTGTCGCCCTGCGCGCGCAGAAAATCCACCAGTTGGCGGTCATAAAAATAACCGCCGCTGAGGGTATCCAGCGAGCCGTAGATGACCAGGCCGAGACGCATGGGTCAGGCCTGGGTGGCGGCCAAAAACTGGCGGGCAGCAGTGATTTGCGGCTGGGAGACTGCGCCGCTTTGCTCCCAATGGTCGAGCATTTCGCGGATGGTCAGCACCGCGTGCAGGTGAAATCCCGCCTGTTCGAGCGCCTCGCGCGCGCCGGATTGACGGTCAATCAGCACGACGACATCCGTGATCTTCAGCCCGGCGCCGGTCAATTTTTCGATGGCTTCAAATTTGCTGCCGCCGGTGGTGGCGAGATCGTCAATAATCAGGGCGGTTTCGCCGGGCTGAAATTCGCCTTCAATTTCGGCTTTGGTGCCGTAGGCTTTGGCTTCCTTGCGCGGATAAATCATCGGGTAGCCGCCCGCCAGGCTGATGGCTGTGGCAATCGGCAGGGCGGCGTACGGCAGCCCGGCCAGCCGGTCGAAGCGGAGTGGAACCAGCAGGGGCAGGTAGGCCTCGCCAATTTGCGCCAGCAGGCCGGGATAGGAAATGATGCGGCGCAGGTCAATGTAGATGGGCGAAATTAAACCGGATTTGAGGGTAAATTCACCAAATTTGACGCAACCGGCGGTCAGCAGGGCGTCAGCCAGGGCGGTTTTGATTTTGTTCATGGCATCCTATTTTTCAGCATTCTGTCTCGAAATTCTGCCGCGGCCAGGGCCGGATTTTTGGCGCGTGAGATGCCGCGTGAAATGGGGAGGAGCAGGCCTTTGCCGTCAGCGCGCAGCCCGGCTTTGAGCGCCGTTTCCAGGTCGCCGCCCTGGGCGCCGACTCCGGGGGCGAGAATCCACAAGGTTGGCGCGGCGGCGCGGACGCGCATCAGCGCCTGGGGCTGAGTCGCCCCGACCACCAGCCCAATGTTGTTGCGCGTATTCCAGCCTTGGGCCAGGCGGGCAACGTGGACGTAGAGCGGCTGCTGGCGGCTCGCCGCCGGGCCGCCGATGACTTCGAGGTCTTGCAAGTCTCCCGCGCCGGGGTTGCTGGTTTTGCAGAGCAAAAAAACGCCTTTTTCCGGGTTTTGGACGAAGGGTTCGACCGAATCCTGGCCGAGGTAGGGGCTGAGGGTGATGGCGTGCGCCCCCAGCCCCTCAAACGCGGATTGGGCGTAGGCTGCGGCGGTGGAGGCGATGTCGCCGCGTTTGGCGTCGAGGATGACGGGAATCATGGAGCCCATGCGGGCAGATTGCTCGCCGATAGCCTGAATCAGCTGGCGGAGCGCGGCCCAGCCTGCGGCGCCGAAAACTTCAAAGAAGGCGGCGTTGGGTTTGAAGGCCGCGGCGTAAGGCGCCGTCTGCTCGACGAGAGCCAGGCAAAAGCGCAGGGCTGCTTCGGCGTTTGGTTCGGGCAGGTCAGAAACGTGCGGGTCGAGTCCCACGCATAAGAGCGAGGAGCAGTCATCCACACGTTTTTCGAGAAAGGTGAAGAAGGTTTCCATGGGGGAAGTAGGCAAGTGATTACCAATGTACCTTTTTGCTGATTTTATCGTCTACGCTTTTCCCAGCACCATCGCCAGCAGCGCCATTCTCACGTACAGGCCATATTCCATCTGGCGGAAGTAGGCGGCGCGCGGGTCATCGTCAAAATCGGGGCTGATTTCGCCCACACGCGGCAGGGGATGCATCACAATCATTTCCTGTTTGGCGGCCTGCATAACCTGAGGGTCAATGACATAAACCCCGCGCACTTTTTCATATTCTTCCGGGTCGGTGAAGCGTTCTTTCTGCACACGGGTGACGTAGAGCACGTCAGTTTCGGGCAGCACTTTTTCGAGCGAACTGTGTTCACTTTGTGGGATGCCCTTGGCGGCGACTTCGTCCATCACTTCCTTTGGCATACGCAAAATTTCGGGCGAGACGTAATTGAGTTTGACGTTGTAGAGCGAAAGCAGGCGCGCCAGCGAATGCACCGTGCGGCCATATTTCAAATCGCCGAGCATGGTAACGGTCATACCGTCAATTTGACCCGCGCCGAGTTCTTCAAAAATGGTGAAAGCGTCCAGCAGCGCCTGAGTGGGATGTTCACCCACACCGTCACCGGCATTCAGTACCGGCTTTTTGGCGGCTTTGGCCGCAATTGCCGCCGCGCCGGTTTCGGGATGACGCAAGACAATCACATCGGCGTAACATTCCAGCGTGCGGACGGTATCGGCCAGGCTTTCGCCTTTCGAGACGGAGGAATATTTGACCTCGTTGATCGGGATGACGCTGCCGCCGAGGCGTTCCATCGCCGCGGTGAAACTGGACGAGGTGCGCGTGGACGGCTCGTAAAACAAATTGGCGAGAATTTTGCCTTTGAGCAGGTCAAAAGTGCCAACGCGCTCGACCATGCCGCGCATCTCGTGCGCCACGCCGAAAACATACTCCAGGTCTTCGCGGCTGAATTGCTTGACCGAAAGAATGTCCTTGCCGTACCAGTCGGCCTGTTTATTTTCGCCAAAAGGCAAATGCGGGGATGATGATTGGGTAGGCATACGTTTGTCTCCTTGATAAATGATGAATTGAAATGGGTTACACAGTTTGAATAAAACGCGCAATTTGTCGAAAAGCCTGCCCGCTTTCGGGCAGCAAATCAGCCAGGATATGCCAGACATGCCACATCCCGTCCCAGATGTCGAGTTCCACCCGGACGCCCGCCGCGCGGGCTTTTTCTGCCAGGGCGCGCGCATCATCCAGCAAAATTTCTTCACTGCCCACTTGAATCAACAGCGGCGGGAAACCATGAAAATCGGCATAAACAGGCGAGACCAGCGGATTACTCAAATTCGATTCTTCGGTATAGCAGGCCGCCCATTCTTTCAACAGCGCAGTCGTCAAAACTGCATCAGATTTTGCCTGCGTGACGTGACTCTGCCCCTGATGGGTTAGGTCGCACCAGGGAGAAAGACAAAGCAGCGCCGCTGGAAGCGGGTCGCCCGCCTCGCGCAGCGCCAGCGTCACCGCAACGGCCAGACCGCCGCCCGCCGAATCGCCCGCAAGAAGAATATTTTCGGGGCGATGGCCCTGCGCCAACAGCCAGCGATAAACTGCCAGGGCATCCTCCAACGCCGCCGGAAAGGGGTTTTCCGGCGCCAGGCGATATTCGGGCAGCAGCAGGTTCACTTTCAGCGTTTGCGCCAGCGGCGCACACAGCATCAAATGCGAGTCAATGGAACCGGCCACATAGCCGCCGCCGTGCAGGTACAGAAGAATTTTGTGCGGGTCTGCATCGTCAGGGCGAATCCAGGCAGCGGCAAGCCCGGCCAGAACAATTTTTTCGAGCCGGAGACGCTTGGGCAAACGAAAAAAGGCCGCCATCTGCGCTTCGCTGACGCGATTTTGTGCCAAAGTCAGGTGGCGTTCTTTGAGCATTTTTCGCATCACAAAACGCCAGAAATACGCCCGCAGGCTGGGCTTCATGCGCTTCTCACGTTCTGGCCGAAACCCGGCTCAACGGAAATTTTCCCGTCCCGACAGGCTTCACGCCCGCGCAAGACAACCCGCGTCACCCGCCCCCGAACCTGCCAGCCCTCGAAGGGTGTCCAGCCGCAGCGCGAGCGCAGGTCAGCGGCGCGGATTTCCCAGCGGGCTGTTTCATCCACTTCGACCCAGGTTGCGGCTTGTTCCGGCAGCTGAAAAATACGGCGCGGGTTGATGGACATTTTCTCAATCACCTCGTCCATCGTCAGGCGTCCCTCGTGGACGGCGGTCAGCAGCAGCGGCAAAATCGTCTCCAGGCCGGGAAAACCGGGTGGCGGGTTTTCGCCGTCTTTTTCAGCCAAAGTATGCGGGGCGTGGTCGGTGGCGAAGCAGTCAATGACGGCCAGATTTTGCCAGAGCGCGTCCACGTCGGCCTGCGCGGCCAGGCGCGGACGAACTTCGGCGCGGCCATCCGGCTTCGCCCCGGGCCGCTCTCCCACGGGGAGCGGTGAAGTCAAAAATAAATGATGCGGCGCAACTTCGCAGGTGACTTTGAGGCCGCGCTCTTTGGCGGCTTTGATGAGTAGAATTTCTTCGCGCAGCGAAACGTGGGCAATGTGAACCGGGCGCTCGTAAAGTGCGGCGAATAAAATTCCTGCCGCCAGGCTGCGCGATTCAGAATGCAGGACAATCGGCCCGGGAAACTGCGCAAAGTGCGGCATCCAAAGCGTCATATCGTCAAGCCGTAGTTCGCCAAAGGTGGAGTCGAGATACATTTTCAGCCCGGCAGCCTGCGGAGCCAGACGGGCGGCCTCGGCGGCGTTGTGCGGCCCGGCGCCGATGAACTGGGCGTAGTCGCAGCGCGCCTTGTTCCGGGCCGAATCCAACGCCAGGGCCAGGGTGGCTTCATCGAAAATCGGCGGCCTGGTGTTCGGCATTGCCAAAATCAAAGTCACGCCGCCCGCCAGCGCAGACTGTGTGGCCGTGTCCCAATCTTCCTTGTGGGTTTGGCCGGGTTCGCGGACGTGGACATGTGGATCAATCAGACCGGGAAGGGTAATCATGGCGCTTTCAGTATACAAGCAAACAGGCAGACGGGGCGGATTCCCTGCCTGCCTGTTTGTTTTGAATTATTCTTCGGTTTTGAAGAGCACGAAAATCAGATTCATGAGGATGCCGGCAATCGCTGCAAAAACGATGGCGGGGATGCCGCTGGGAAAAAGCACCGGAATTTGGAAGGGGAACAGGCCATTCGGCAGACCCAGGTTGCCGCCGATGCCGCAGACGATAATTGTCGCGCCAACGGCCAGGTTTTTCGGGCTGAAGAGATTGACTTTTTCGCTCTGAATGAGCGCCACGCCCTGCATCCCGATCACGCCGAAGAGGTAAATCGCCAGGCCGCCGGTGACCGCCACCGGAATGGAATTGACAATCGCCGCCAGTTTGCCAACAAAGCCCAGCAAAATGGCAATGCCGCCCGCCGTCATCAGCACGGGGATGGAATAGTTGCGGGTAATCGCCATCAGCGAGTTGTTTTCGCCGTAATTGGTTCCCGCCGCGCCGCCCAGCAGGCCAACGATGACATCATCAGCGCCATCCGCGACCAGGTTGAGGCCAATCAATTCTTTGATGTTGAAGGGTTTGCGGCCCAGTTCATCGGCCAATTCGTCAATGTAGAGCGACATTTGGTATAAATGCGCGGTTGATTCTGGCACGGTGGCAATGGCAATCAGCGAAATGCTAACCACCAGTTCCAGCGCGCGCGGGTCGGTGAAGGCTGGCAGAGTGAAGGCCGGGACGCGCAGCCACTCGGCGCTGGCAATCACGCCGTAATCCACCAATCCAAACGCCGCCGAAATGGCGTAGCCAGTCACTGCGCCGAAGAGGATGGGCAACATGCCCCACAGACCTTTTCCGCGCAAGTAGACGGAAAACATGACGGTGGCGAAGAGCGTGACCAGGGCCACGCCCCAGTTGGCAGAGGCCATATTCAGCGCCGCGCCGGAAAGCGCAACGCCAATCACCATCGCCATTGAGCCGGTGACAATGGGCGGCAAAACCGTGTCGAGCCGCGATTTGCCGACCCGCATAATCAGCAGGCCGATGAGAATTTCCACCACTGCCGTGCCGATGATGCCGACTTGCACGATGCGCACGCCGTCCGGGCAATAAAAGGTGGCCGGGTCTGCAAAGCAATCTTTGGCGTAGAGCGTCATGGCCGTTTGCACCACAGCGATGTAGGAAAAGGACGAGCCGTAGTACATCGGAATTTTGCGATTGGCAACCAGCAGGGCGATAATCGTCCCCAGCCCCGAAGCCAGCAGGGTGACGCCGACATCAAATTTCGTCAGGATGGCGACCAGCACGGTGGCCGGAAACATGGTCAGCACCTGCTGCAGGCCCAGGCTGAGCATGGCGCCAATCGGCGGCGTATCATCGGGTAAATAACCAAAGACATTCCGTTTTGAAGCAACTGCGGTTTTCTTGGACATTTTCTCTCCTTTGGGTGAATATAAAAAAAGAGAGCCGCTAAAAGCGACTCTCCACGTTCCGAAAAGTAGAAACACCCGTCCCGAAGAAATGATGTTTGAGCAAATGTCGGAGCAAGCGTTGTGTAGACATTGCGCCCGATTGTATGCAAATCAGGGCGGCTGTCAAGGGGCAATTTTTGGATTCAATAGGAATTGTCGTGATTCTTTCCGGTTTTGGGTATCCGTGGTGACGCGACATTAATGTCGCGCTGCATGTGGCGGCTTGTCACGGCAATTCCCAGAGAGCCATTTTGAAATTGCAGGAAGGGAAAGTCAATTGTGCTATACTCTCAAAAACGGAGGGCGGCCAGGGATGTCCTCCGCCAGCCCTGCGAGGGAAAATGTCTACCGACCAGCGTACTGTCGTTGAATTACTCTACAAAGTCAGCCGCGAATTTGCCAGCGCTCTCGATCTGAAACTGGTCTTGCAGCGCGTTTTGTTTTCTGCCCTCGCCAATGTCGGCGGGGAACGCGGCAGCGTGGTGGTACTGGATGACAACGGCAGCGCCATCGACTCGGCCATCGTCTACGGCAATCAAGTGCGAGAATCGACGACTTTACAACTCAAAGATACCGTGGAGCGCGGCCTGGCGGGCTGGGTGGTGCGTCAGCGTCAAGCCGCCCTGGTGCCCGACACCACCCGCGATGCGCGCTGGCTGCGCCGCGAAGACGATTTAATGGAACGCTCCGGGGCGAAATCGGCGATTTGCGTGCCGCTGCTCTCCCGCGAAAAACTGGTCGGCGTCCTAACCCTGGTTCACCCCACACCGGGCGCCTACACCAACGAACATCTGGAATTAATGCAGGCCATCGCCGACCAGGCCGGGATCACCATTTTGAACGCGCGACTCTACGCTGAAAGTCAACGCCAGGCGCGGGTGATGACTGCCCTGGCAGAGGGCGCAGCCAGCATGAACACCTCGCTGCGCGTGGAACAGGTTTTTGAGCGCATTCTCCAGCAGACGAAACAAGCCCTGCAGGTGGAAACAGTAGCGCTCGGCCTGGCAGACGCTTCCGGCGGATTGGTTTTTCGCGCTGCCAGCGGCCAGAACGCCGCCACGCTGCGCGGAGAGCGCCTGCCCGCAGGCAGCGGAATCGCCGGGCGCGTGATGCGCGAGGGGCGCGGGCTGATTATTTCCAAAAGCAGCGCAGAAATTTCACCCGCTCCGCTCGAAAAAGCCATCGGCGAGGCGCGCGCCATCGCCTGCGCGCCCATTCACGCCCAGGGAAAAGTCATCGGCGTGCTGGAAGTTTTCAATCCCGTCGAAAAAAACTTCGACCCCGACGCCTTGCTGGTGCTGACCGGCCTGGGCGGGCTGGCCGGAACAATCATCCAAAACGCGCAGCTTTTTGAGCAATTGGACGCCACCCGCCGCCGCTACCGCGACCTGTTTGAAGACAGCATAGACCCCATTGTGATTACCGACCTGCATGGCCGCGTGCAGGAAGCCAATCAACAAGCCGTCGTAGTATCCGGCTACAATGCGCTGGAACTGCGCCAGCTGCTGATTGAGCAAATTCACGAGGTCAATTTTGAAAAAATCGGCCAATCCTTTGAAAAAATAGGCTCGGAGACGATCTTGTACGAGGCCATGCTGCTGGGCCGCCAGGGCGCCAAAAAACCGGCGCAGGTTTATGTTCGCAAAGTGACATTTGACGGCAGCCCGGCCATTCAATGGATTTTGCGCGACATCACCGAGCGCAAAGAATTGGATGCTCTGCGCGAAGACCTGGCCGCCATGATTTACCACGACCTGCGCTCACCGCTGGCAAACATTCTCTCCAGCGTGGAAATGCTGCGGGGCTACATCGCCCCCGACCAACGGCAGGAATCCGCTACCATTTTTCGGATTGCCCACAACTCCATAGATCGGATTCAGCGCCTGGTGACCAGCCTGCTCGACATCAATCGGCTGGAACAGAATCAGCCAGTGGGCGAGCGCCAACCGACCAGCGTCACCGCCCTGCTGAAGGACGCCCTGCAGGTTGCGCTGCCCGGCGCAGAAGGCCGCAACCAGGATGTACAGCTTGCCGTTGAAGCAGACCTGCCCCCCGTAAGCGTGGACGCCGACATGATTCGGCGCGTGCTGATTAATCTGGCAGAAAACGCCGTCAAATACACTCCCAATGGAGGCCACATCGAGCTGGGCGCAAAACGCAGCGGCGAAACCATCCGCTTTTGGGTACGGGATGACGGCCCCGGCATTTCCGAAAGCGAACACGAGCGCGTCTTTGATAAATTCACCCGCCTCAAAAGCAAGGGCGGCCCCAGCGGAATGGGGGTCGGGCTGGCTTTTTGCAAATTGGCCGTTCAGGGTCACGGCGGGAAAATCTGGGTAGAATCTGCCCCCAAAAAAGGTTCACAATTCATCTTCACCCTGCCCATTTCTTGAGGAAACCATGCAGTCAATCGCCAATCACATTTACATTGAAGACCAACTTGCCGGGGTCACCCTGGGCGCAGTGGCACTGCCACACGGCCTGATTCAAATTGACGCGCCGCCCGCGCAAGAAGATGGCCGTTCCTGGCGGGCAACCCTGCTGGGACTGAACAGCGGCGTAGAACGCCTGCTGATCAACCTGGATTCTCATCCCGACCGAACTCTGGGCGTGCGCGCCATGGATTGCACCGTCATCGCCCACGAAAAAACCGCCCAGGCCTTTCGCAACCGGCCCAGCACACTCAAGGCCCAAAATGAAGATACCGGCGCCGATTGGGAATTGGTGGCCGGGCCAGGCAGCATTCGCTGGGCCCTGCCCGAAATCACCTTCACCGAGCGCATGGCGATTCAGTGGAGCCAGCTACCGCTGATTTTGGAACATCACCCCGGCCCCGCCGCGGGAGCCTGCTGGGCCATCTTCCCCGAACAAAAAATCGTTTTCCTGGGCGACCTGGTGGTCAAAAATCAACCGCCTTTTCTCGCCAATGCCAACCTGGCCGACTGGCTGGCCTCGCTCGAAACACTGCTCAGCCCCAGCTACGCCGACTACACCCTGGTCAGCGGGCGCGGCGGAATCGTAACTCTCAGCGCGGTGCGTGAACAGCGCGAGTTCATTCAGAAAATTGATGAGCTGGTGGAAAGTCTGGGGCAAAAAACATCCACGCTGGAAACCCTCGAAAAAACGGTACCCTCGCTGCTGGCCGAATTTGACGCGCCCAGCGACCGGCTGAAACAATACACCCAGCGCCTGCGTCACGGCCTGCGTCAATATTATTACCGCCGCTATCACCCCTCCAACACCCCCGAAATTGAAGAAGAATAAAACCTCCATGCTGGCGCAGAAAGCCCTGGCGGTACACAACGCCCTGATTCAGTTTTACGGCGAACCCACCTGGCGCAACCCCCTGCCAGCGATGGATGAACTGATTTCGACCATTCTTTCACAAAACACCAACGACATCAACCGCGACCGGGCCTTCGAGGCGCTGCGGCGGCGTTTTCCCAGCTGGGAAGCCGTCCGCGATGCGCCGGTTGAAGCGGTGGTGGAAAGCATACGGCTGGCGGGGCTTGCCAACCAAAAAGGGCCGCGGCTGCAAAAGGTTTTACAGCAAATCAGCGCCGAGCGCGGCAGCCTGCAGCTCGACTTCTTAAAACAAATGCCGCTGGAAGAGGCGCGCGCCTGGTTGATGAAATTCAACGGGGTCGGGCCAAAAACAGCGGCCATTGTGTTATGTTTTTCGCTGGGAATGCCCGCCCTGCCGGTGGATACCCATGTCTACCGCGTCACCGGGCGGATTGGGCTGCTCCCGGCGGGGATGAGCGTGGAAGCGGCGCATCCGCACCTGGAAAGCCTGCTCCCGCCGGAAACGTACTACGCCGCGCATCTGAATCTCATCCGCCTGGGGCGCGAAATCTGCCACGCGCGGCAGCCCGCCTGCGCCGCCTGCCCGCTGATTGCGCTGTGCGAAACCGGGCGCGCTACTGCCTGAAACCCACCAAAATCAAATTCTTTTTGCAATCGTTATAGCTGCTGATGAAAATCTGCGCCGAGAGCGGCGCGCCCTGCTGGTCGAACAACTGCACCCACAAAGTTTGGCTGGAAGCGACCGGCGCAACGCCCAAAACAAACTCGAAGCCGCTGGGGCCAAAATCAGTGGCGCTGCCGGTCAGCGTGCTGATGGGTGGGTTGAACGATTTCCCCGGCACGCGCCCGCCAAGTTGAACGATGTAGCCCTGTTTATGCTGATTTTGCGCGTCCAGCACACGCCCGGCCACAATAAAATCTCCGCAAGACGAGGCCGGTTTAAACGTGACACTGTCAAAATATTCGACATTGGCGTTGTAGGCCAAATTGACCGGGCGCAGAGTCTGCGTGGCAGTTGGCGGCAGGTTGGGGGTGAGCGGCGTGCCCAACACGAACAGCGTGCCGGTGGGCAGCGGGGTAAAAGTGGGCGGCAGCGGCGAGGCCGTCACCGTTGCTGTGACGGGTTTGGCTGTCCAGGTTGGCTCAAAAGTAGGCGGCGCGGGCGAGGGGGTAAAAGTTTCAGTGGCAGGTGGAAAAGGGTTAATCGCCACACGAGGATTGATAAAAACAGCAGCATAAGCGCCGCACAGCAAAAGCGTCAGGGCCAGCGTCAAAGCCGTCAGCAAATTAAACAGCCCGGCATTTTTTGTTTTTTGTGGTCGAACAGGGGGCATGATTTCTTTTCCTATTGGGGCGCCAGACTAATTTGACTGTTCTGGCGGCGTTCTGCCAGCCACTGAGTCACGGCGCGGACGCGCAGGGCCAGCAAAACATCCGGCGCAAGCGGGCGGGCGGGCTGACGTTCCAACACTTCAATCACATGAAAACCCAGGTCAGTTTCAATCACCGGGCTGATGGCGCCCACTTCCAGCGAGAAGGCCGCCTCTTCGATGGCGCTCAGCTGCAAATAATTGCGCGGAAACCAGCCAATATCGCCGTGAGCCTGTGGGTCATAAATAGCGGCCAGCTCGTCAAAAACAGCGCCCGCCGCCAATTGGTCGCTGACTTCCTGCGCATCGCTGGCATTATAGGTCAAAATTTGGCGCACATGCGCCTGCTCGGCGCTGGCAGGGACATCTGATGCGATTTTGTCACGCATCCAGGCGGCAGCCACGCTGCGGCGCAGCGCGCGGCGGAAGGATTCTTCGTCATAGCCTTGCGCTTTTTGCCAGTCGAGCAGGGCCTGCTCACCGCCCATTTTTGCCGCCAAGTCGTCCCGGCGGGCTTGCAGGGCAGCATCATCCAGCGTAAACCCGGCTGCCAGTGCGCCCTGAGCCAGCAGCGTTTCGGCGATTAATTCATCCAGCACGGCGCTGGCAGCGGATTGCGCTTCGATAGTTTTTCCCAGCCCGCTTTGCGCCCGCTGATAACGTTCCAGCTCGGCGTTGAATTCGGCCAGCGGAATAATTTCCCCGTTGACCGAGGCCGCCGCCGGAATGGGCGTGGGGCTGGGCGGAAGCGGCGTGGGCGTGGCGGGCTGAGGGCTGGGAGAAACGGTTGCCAGCGGCGCGCAGGCCGCCAAAAGCAACACAAAACAGGGGATGAAGAGAAAGATTCTTCGCATAGAACCCCGATTATAGGCTACAAAATCCAACTTTCCATCCGAACAATATTGCAGCCCGGTCATCAGGCAAAGGCGCCGGACCAGGCTTCAAAATGCCGCCCGCCGCGCTGGTCGCCGCGATAAAAAACCAGGTAGGTCAGCATTTGATAGGGGACGAATTTTTGCGCTTTCGGGTCTCTGGCGGTCAGCGTGTAGTAGGAATGCCAGGTGCCGGAATTCATGTAAATTTGATACGAGCGGGTCGGCGGCAGGCCATCACTATCCAGCGGCACCACTTCGTGGTGGTGGGTGTGACCATAGGCGATATAGCGGGCAGTGGAATTTTGCAGCGCAGTTTCTTTGAGCGCAAAACTGGTATAGGAAAGTTCTCCGCCCCACATTTTTTGGCGCACCCAGGTGACGACATCATTGATGGTTTTGAAGGAGGTGCGCCGCGAAATGGTCAGCAAAATTTGCAGGGCGTCCACCGCATCAAACTGGAAGGCTTTGTCGGCCTCGCGCACCACGTCCAGGGCGAGCAGTTCGCGGCCCAGGTTATCCCAAATAGTTTTGAGTTCGCTTTCCAGTGATT
>JAVHNW010000226.1:0-5405 GCA_036169755.1 bacterium
ACCGCACCCGGCTTCAAGCACTTGTTCGACATACCACTTGGTCGCCATTTCCGAGCCGACTGGCAGGTACGAAATTACCACATCCGTTTTGGTTTCCTTCAACAACCTGACAATATCGGCGGTTGGCCCGGGGGCCTTGGTGATTACCTGCGAAAGATACTTACCCAGGCCATCATGCGTCATCCCGCGCACCACTGGCACGCCCAAATTTGGCACATCGGTAAACTTGAAGGTATTGTTCGGCTCAGCAAAGATGGCTTCGCTCAAATCTTTGCCCACTTTGGTAACGTTGATGTCGATTCCCAACGTAAATTCAATATCGCGCACATGATAGCCGCCCAAACTGACGTGCATCAGGCCGGGAACAGTGGCTTCTTCAGGAGTGTTTTTGTAAAATTCCACGCCCTGAACCAGTGACGAAGCGCAGTTTCCCACGCCAATAATCGCCACGCGAACTTTTTTATTGCTCATATTCATCTCCTTGTCGTACGATTGAGTTTCAGTATCTCGCCGGGTAAGGCGGGGACTTTGACGCCGGTTGCCTAACCTATCCCGAGTATAATCCAGTTATTCCACTCTCTAAACCTATCTGATTACCGATTATGCCTTTTTCTGATTCCCGCATGGAAGACTTCTTGCGCGCCAGCCGCCAGGCCAGCGTTACGCTGGATTTGCGCGAGCTGCTCCACGCCATGCTCAACGCCGCCATTGAGTTAACCTCCAGCGAAACCGCCTCCATTTTGGAATATGACGCAGCCGGGCAAGCCCTGCGCTTCAGCGCCCTGCCCCGTCAGCACCGCAAACGTCTGGAGGGAATCCTGGTTCCGCTGACGGGGAGCGTGGCCGGGTTGGCCCTGCGCGACCGTCAGCCTGTCACCGTTCACGATGCCGCCCATTCCCCACAGCATTTCAAAGGAACAGACGAATTGAGCGGCTATGTCACCCGCTCTGTCCTGGCCGTGCCGCTGATTCTGGGCGACCGGCCCCTGGGCGTTTTGGAAGTCGTCAACAAACGCGGCGGGCTGAATTACAGCGATGAAGATGTGACTCTTCTGGAGAGTTTGGCGGCGCAGGTGGCGCTCGCCATCGAAAACAATGCCCTGCGCCTCAGGCTGGAGAACGCTGTCGAGGACGCTGCCAGGCTGGACAAAATGAAAGGTGATTTTATCGCCATCACCTCGCACGAACTGCGCACCCCGCTTGGGCTGATTTTGGGCCACTCCACTTTTTTGCGTGAAATTGTCGGCCCGGAATACCGCGAACAGCTGGATACAATTATCCGCAGCGCCACCCGGCTGAAGGAAATTATTGAAAACATGACCAGCGTGGAGAATGCCCATAACGGCACCGCCGTTGTCCAGCGGCAGTTGCTTTCAGTGCGGAAAATCATCCAGGAGCAAATTCAAATTATCCGGCCCGAATTTGATTCCAAAAAAATCAACTTCCGCGCCGATTTGGGTCAGGATGATTTGATGCTGGAAGGTGACGCTGAAAAAATAGTGATTATTCTTTCCAGCCTGCTCAAAAATTCGGTCATGTTCACCAACCCCGATGGACATGTTTTTTTGGTGGCTGAGAGGGTTCCCGGCTATGTAAAAATCTCATTGGTGGATGACGGCATTGGGATCCCAGCCAAGGATTTGCCGCATATTTTTGAGCGTTTTTATCAGGTCGAATCACATTTGACGCGCAAGCATGGCGGTATGGGGCTGGGACTTTCAGTGGCGAAAATGCTGACGGAAATTCACGGTGGCAGTGTTTCGGTGGAAAGTGTGGAGGGGAAAGGTAGTAATTTTACCGTTCTGCTGCCGCTGGATTCGCGTCAGGCGCGGGCGGCGGGCAAGGTGTTTGTGGATTAATCTTTGACGCTCGGCGCGACATGTGGTAACATGCCGCCACAATTTCATAGCCCCAACACGGCACTCTTATCCAGAGAGGCGGAGGGACCGGCCCGATGATGCCTCGACAACCTGCCAGCGCAAGGGATTTCCCTTGGCTGAAAAGGTGCCAACTCCGGCAGAGTAATTTCTGGGAGATGAGAGGGCAGCTGCAATCTTCGCGCGTAAATTGCCCTTTCAAAAGTCCGAAGGGGCAATTTTTTATTCTCAAAAGGAGAAACGCAATGACCAACAGCTTTATGTCTTCACCCAAATTGCTCTTCACCTCGGAGAGCGTCACCGAAGGGCACCCCGACAAACTCTGCGATCAGGTTTCGGATGCGGTGCTGGACGCCTGCCTGGAGCAGGACCCCTATTCGCGCGTAGCCTGTGAAACGGCCACCAAAACCGGCATGGTGATGGTTTTGGGCGAAATTACGACCAATGCTTTTGTCAACTTTGACGATTTGATTCGGCGGGTGGTCAAAGAAATTGGCTATGATAGCAGCGAAAAGGGTTTCGATGGCAACACCTGCGCCGTTCTTTCGGCCATCGCCAGCCAAAGCGCCGACATCGCTCTGGGTGTTGACCACGCCATGGAAGATAAAAGCGGCGAAATGACCGAAAAGGAAATTGAGCACGTTGGCGCGGGTGACCAGGGCATGATGTTCGGCTTTGCCTGCAACGAAACCCCCACCCTGATGCCGATGCCGATTTATCTGGCGCACAAACTCAGCCGCCGCCTGAGCGAATTGCGCAAAAATGGCACCCTGCCCTGGCTGCGTCCGGACGGCAAAAGCCAGGTAACGGTGGAATATGCTTATGGAAAACCCGCGCGTATTGACACGGTTTTGATTTCCACTCAGCACGCCCCCGAAATTTCGCACGCCGAAATTGTGGAAGCCATCAGCGAGCACATCATCTACCCGACTCTGCCCGAAGGCATGGTGGACGATAAACTGAAAGTCTATGTTAACCCGACCGGGCGCTTTGTCATCGGCGGGCCGATGGGTGACGCCGGGGTAACGGGCCGCAAAATCATCGTGGATACCTATGGTGGCATGGGCCGTCACGGCGGCGGCGCTTTTTCGGGCAAAGACCCCACCAAGGTGGACCGTTCTGCCGCCTACGCCGCGCGCTGGGTGGCGAAAAACGTAGTCGCCGCTGGGCTGGCCGAGCGCTGTGAAATTCAGGTGGCCTACGCCATCGGCGTGGCGCACCCACTTTCCATCAATGTCGAAACCTTCGGCACCGGAAAAGTCGCTGATGACAAAATTTCCGCCGCCATCAGCCAGGTTTTCGACCTGCGTCCCGGCGCCATCATCCGCGACCTGAATCTGCGCCGCCCGATTTACCGCCAGACGGCGGCGTATGGTCATTTTGGCCGCGATGACGTTCAATTCCCCTGGGAAGCGACCGACCGCGCCGAGGCGCTGAAAAAGGCCGCCGGGCTGTAGAAAAAAAAACAACAAAAAATCGCCAGCCGAAAGGGCTGGCGATTTTTTGTTTCAGCGCATTATTCCTTGACTTCGCCTTCAATCACATCGTCACCGCCGGGCGCTGCCGGGCCAGAAGCGGCGGGGCCGCCATCGGCCTGGGGCTGCCCCTGGGCGTAGAGCTGCTGACTGATGGCGTAGAACGCCTGCTGTACTTCCTCGGTCAGTTGCTTCATTTTCTCGGTATCTTCGCCCTGAATGGCGGTTTTTAGTTCAGCAACTTTGCTCTCGATGTTGCTGCGCTCTTCCGCCGGGACCTTGTCGCCCAATTCTTTGAGCGTTTTCTCGGTCTGATAGGCCAGGCTGTCGCCGTTATTGCGCGCCTCTACCAGTTCGCGGCGCTTTTTATCTTCGGCTTCGTGCGCGCGCGATTCCTGTACCATTTTCTCAACTTCCTGTTTATTGAGATTGGTGGAGGCGGTCACAGTCACTTTTTGCTCCTTGCCGGTGGCTTTGTCGCGGGCGGTGACGTGCAGGATGCCGTTGGCGTCAATGTCGAAGGTGACCTCGACTTGCGGTACGCCGCGCGGCGCGGCTGGGATTCCATCCAGGCGGAAGCGGCCCAGGCTCATGTTATCACCGGCCATCGGGCGCTCGCCCTGCAGGATGTGAATATCCACGGCGGTTTGGCCGTCTGCCGCGGTGGAGTAGGTTTCGGTTTTTTTGACCGGGATGGTGGTGTTGCGTTCAATCATTACAGTCATGACACTGCCCATGGTTTCCACGCCGAGGGAGAGCGGGGTCACGTCCAGCAGGAGAATGTCGCGCACTTCGCCGCCCAGCACGCCGCCCTGAATGGCTGCGCCAACCGCCACGACCTCGTCGGGGTTGACGGATTTGTTCGGGTCTTTGCCGGTCAGGCTGCGGACGAGTTCCTGCACCATTGGCATTCGGCTGGAACCGCCCACCAGCACCACTTCATTCAGCTCGCTGGCGCGCAGCCCGGCGTCTTTCAGCGCGTTTTCAAAGGGGTGGCGGCAGCGGTTGAGCAAATCGTCGGTCATCTGCTCGAATTTGGCGCGGCTCAGGCGCAGTTGCAGGTGTTTGGGGCCGCTGGCGTCTGCGGTGATGTAGGGCAGGTTGATTTCGGTTTCCATCATGCTGGAAAGTTCAATTTTGGCTTTCTCGGCGGCTTCGCGCAGGCGCTGCAGAGCCTGACGGTCATTGCGCAGGTCAATGCCTTCCTGTTTTTTGAATTCATCCGCGGCCCAGGTGGTGATGCGCTGGTCCCAGTCGTCGCCGCCCAGATGGGTGTCGCCGTTGGTGGATTTGACTTCGATGACGCCTTCGCCCACTTCTAGCACGGAAACATCAAAGGTACCGCCGCCCAGGTCGAAGACCAGGATGGTTTCGTTGGTTTTTTTATCGAGCCCGTAGGCCAGCGCTGAAGCAGTCGGCTCGTTGATGATGCGTTTGACATCCAGCCCGGCGATTCTTCCAGCGTCTTTGGTGGCCTGACGCTGCGAGTCGTTGAAATAGGCCGGGACGGTGATGACCGCTTCGGTGATGGTTTCGCCCAGGTAGGCTTCCGCGTCCGCTTTGAGTTTTGCCAGAATCATGGCGCTGATTTCCTGCGGGCTGTATTCGCGTCCGGTGGCGGGAATTTTCACCTTGACGTCGTCTGCGTTGCCTTCCATCACCTGGTACGGCACCATTTTCCGTTCGCTTTCGGTCTCTTCGTAGCGGCGGCCAATGAAGCGTTTGATGGAATAAATGGTGTTTTCAGAGTTGATGACCGACTGCCGTTTGGCAGTCTGCCCGACCATGCGCTCGCCGTTTTTGTTGAAAGCAACAACGGACGGGCAGAGCCGCCCGCCTTCCGCGGTTGTGATAACGGTGGGCTGACCGCCTTCCATGACCGCGACTACGCTGTTGGTGGTTCCAAGGTCAATGCCAATGATTTTTCCCATAATACAGTTCTCCTTCGTCCAAAATGCTTGTGTTTGTTCTTTTGATGCGTTCCGCATGATAACGGATGAGTGATAGAAAAGCGTTAACGCTGCATAGAAAAAGGATAGGCAATCAAAAAACG
>JAVHNW010000226.1:5415-13333 GCA_036169755.1 bacterium
AACGCCGGTTGAGCAACCGGCGTTTTTTGATTGGGGTGGGGATGGCTTATGGTTGTTCGATTTTGAAATACTCAATATCCACGATGATGGGAGTGACATTGGCGGAAGAAACATTAATGCCAACTTTCCCATCAGGTAGTTTGAACTGGCGGTCGGTCCATTTGGCTGTTTCGTTCCCGTTGATGTACAGCCTTAATACATCGCCTTGGCAGGAGATGGCATACACGTTGGTATCCTTGCCCTGCTTGATTTTTGTCGACCCACCGTTGGTCAATTGGTTGTAGCCCTTACTAACCACGCCGGTTGAATCATAGGCATAAATCCAATACAGGCCGTTGTTGGCAATACTGAACTCGTACCAACCCGAGTCGCTGTAGCGACAAATGAGCGAGATGTTGTTGTTGTTTTTGCCGCGATTGGTGGCGGAGACTTCCAGCTTCACATCTTTATAGGTCGCGCCGTCATAAATCAGGTAGGAGTACAAATCAACACTGTCCAACTTGAAATTAAGAACGCCATTGGCGGCGGCGACACTGCCCTTGCTTTCATCGGCGCTATCAGAGCCTTTGATGTAGAACTGAGTCCACTGCGAAAGGTCGCCGCTGTCAAATTCCTCGGTAAAGAAGGGATTAGCCGGGGCGGTGGGGGCCTCCGCTGTCGGTTCGGCGGTTGGCGCCTCGGTATTGGCTGGCTGCTGAACTGGCGCCTCGGTATTGGCTGGCTGCTGAACTGGCGCCTCGGTATTGGCTGGTGGCTGAACCGGCGCCTCGGTGGGCGTGCCGGTCAGGTCAATACTGCAGGCCAGGCCGATGATTAGAACAAAACTTGCAATTAAGGCAAATGGACGTAAGGCTTTCATGTTTTCTCCTCTTGTGAATTGAACGTAAAATGATTGTAGCATAAGCAAAATCAAAAGCAACATTGAAATTCAGTGATTAAAACACAGCGCAATGGGAGGTTGCCCATTGCGCTGCCTGGTGGAGATGGCGGGAATCGAACCCGCGTCCAAAAGATTCGACCCTCGGAAATCTACGAGCGTAGCCGGTTGAGTCTGTCGCCGCCGGGAACTCATCCGGCAAAACTACCCTGCGGCCATTCACTCAGGCCCGAAAGCCCTCTTTCACCCCGCGCGTGACCTTACGGGGCGGCATTTCGCCTTTGGGTCGCCCACTCACTCTCCGGGCGAAAAGCGGGAGTGGTGGACGCCGCCCCCATGGGGGCGGGCCGGTTTTGCTTCTACTGCGGATTAGGCAGCGAGGGGCATAGCGGCGTAGGAAGTGCGGTTGGCACTTGAGGTTTGCACTGATTTATCGAGGTCGGCGCGCTCTCGGCTCGCATTCCGGGACCAGCCTCCCCTGTCGAAGCCAGTCATCCCCAAAATGTAGCGTGATTATAACAAGAACTTGCCTGAAATTCTGCTTAATGCTAAACTGTAATCAGTCTTTTGCCTTTGTTGAGGAATTTCCCTATGGCCGACAAGATTCTAATCATTGATGATGACCTCGATACGCTGCGCCTGGTCGGGCTGATGCTGCAAAAACAGGGGTATCAAATTGTGGCCGCATCCAATGGCCCGCAGGGATTGGATTTGGCGCTGGCAGAATCCCCCAGTATTATTTTGTTGGACGTGATGATGCCCGGCATGGACGGCTACGAAGTTGCCAAACGTCTGCGCGCCAATGAGCGCACGGCAGATATTCCCATCCTCATGTTTACCGCCAAAAGCCAGCTGGACGACAAAGTGACTGGTTTTGAAGCCGGGGCGGATGACTACCTGACCAAACCCACCCACCCGACCGAACTCCACGCGCATGTCAAAGCCCTGCTGACGCGTTCTGGCAAGACTAAAACCAACCCGCCTACCGGGCCGGTTTCTGACCAGCCCGGATACGTTGTCGGCGTGCTGGCGGCGCGCGGCGGGCTGGGAGTCAGCTCCGTGGCGCTCAATCTGGCCTCCGCCTTGACGCGCAGCGCCAAGACCGAAACCATCCTGGCCGAATTCCGCCCGGGACAAGGCACCCTTTTGGCCGATTTAAACATCAGCCGCACCCCCGGGCTGAACGACTTATTGGCGCTGCCCGTGCTGGAAATGACTCGCGCGCGAGTGCGGGAAGCGCTATTTCAGCACCCCAGCGAGCTGAATGTTTTGACGGCCTCGGCTCACCCCAAAGATGGCGCCCAACTGGCGAACATTCAACATTTTGAAGTTTTGCTCAGCCGTTTGACCTTCATGAGCAAAGTGATTGTGGTGGATTTGGGCAGCGGTTTGACGCCGCTGACGCAAAAACTCACCCCCATGTTTAGCGAATTTTTGGTAGTGGCCGAGCCATTTGAAAATTCGCTTTACCACACCCGCGCCCTGCTGGACGACCTGGTCAGTCTGGGGGTTGAAAAAGCCAAAGTCCACGTCCTGGTTAATTACCGAATGCGTTCCGAAGCCCAACTGTCGGTGCCGCAGGTGCAGGAAAAAATCAAATACGCCATTGATATCACTTTCACCCCCGCCCCAGAACTTTTTCTGCAGGCTATCCGGCTGCAGACCCCGGCGATTGTTGCTCAGCCGGATAGCATCACCAACCAACAATATATCGCGCTGGCTAACAAGGTCGTCAGCCGGATGCCCAAAACTGCCAAGCCGCAATAACGCATGACTTCCTTCCCAGGGCAGGTTCAAGAATCGATTCGCTATGCCGCAGATTTACTCCGACAGGCGCGCCGCGCGCTTGTCCTGACTGGAGCGGGAATTTCCACCCCCTCGGGGATTCCAGATTTTCGCTCCGAGGGGCGCGGCCTGTGGGCCAAAGACGAGCCGCTGGAAGTTGCCTCGCAGCTGACATTTCGCACCCACCCGGAAAAATTCTTCGCCTGGTTTCGCCCGCTGGCGCATTCCATTTTGGATGCTCAGCCAAACGCCGCTCACCTCGCCCTGGCCCAATTGGAAAGCCGGGGCTTTTTGCGCGCGATTTTGACCCAAAACATAGACCTTTTGCACCAGAAGGCTGGCTCGCAGCGGGTGATTGAACTGCACGGAACGCTTTCCACGCTTTCGTGTACGCAGTGCTACCGGCAGTTTGACTCGGCGCAATTTTTGCCCGCTTTTTTGCAGGATGCAATCCTGCCACACTGCCCGGCTTGCGGGGCGCTGCTCAAGCCGGACGTGATTCTTTTTGGCGAACAATTGCCCCAAAAAGCCCTGCAAATCGCCCAGGCAGAGTCCCGCCAGTGTGATTTGATGATTGTCGCTGGCTCCTCGCTGGAGGTTCTGCCGGTTGCTGGCCTGCCCATGCAGGCGATTGACCGGGGCGCGCACCTGGTGATCATCAACAACAGCCCCACCTACCTCAGCGTCCGCGCCGATATTAATATCTATGCCGACGTGGCGGAAATTTTGCCCGCCATTGCCGAAGAAACGTTTTCTCATGGATGAACAAACCCGCCTCCAGCGTTACCGCCGTCTGATTGAAATTTCCCGCGACCTGGCCTCCACCCTCGACCTCGACCCGCTGCTCAATCGCATCATCGAGGCCGCCTGCGATATTACGGAAGCCCAGGCCTCCTCCATTTTGCTGTACGATGATGTTTCCAAACAATTGTTTTTCCAGGTTGCCACCAACATGGATCCACAAATGCGCGGCTTGTCGGTGCCGCTGGAGGGCAGCATCGCTGGCTGGGTTGTCACCAACCGCAAACCCTTACGAACTGGTGATGTCAACCAGGATCAGCGCTACTTCAAGAATGTCGCTCAAACCCTCAGTTTCGACACTCAATCGCTGATTGGCGTTCCGCTGATTACCAAAGAAAAAGTGGTCGGCGTGCTGGAAGTGTTGAATAAGAATCGCGGCGAATTCACCGCCGATGACGAAGATTTGCTGAGCGTGCTGGGCGCGCAGGCCGCAATTGCCATCGAAAATACACGCCTTTTTCAACAGTCCGACCTGATTGCCGAATTCGTCCACGAACTGCGCAACCCGCTGGCCTCGGTCAACACCGCCACCTATCTGCTGCTGCGCCCCGAAATTTCTGCCGCGCAGGGCCGCCAGATTATTGAGAGCATTCAGTCCGAAACCATGCGCCTGACAACGCTGACTTCCTCGTTTCTGGATTTGGCGCGTCTTGAATCTGGGCGGGTGCAGTTTCAAAAATCAACCTTTGCGCTGGAACCGCTGCTGCAGGAATGCCTGGCGGTGATGCAGGCCCGCGCCGCAGAAAACCGTGTCAGGGTTGAAATCAAGGTTGACGCTGCCGCCGCCAACCTGGAAGCCGACCGCGATAAACTCAAACAGGTTGTGCTGAACCTGTTGAGCAACGCCATTAAATACAACCGTCCGGGTGGCTGGGTGCAAATGCTCGCCAGGACGGAGGGGAAAAATCTGTTATTGACTTATGCCGATAATGGCACCGGTATCCCCGAAGATGAAATTTCGCACTTGTTTCAAAAATTTTATCGCACGCGCAGCGCAGAACACAAGGTGATGGGCACCGGGCTGGGGCTTTCCATTTGCAAAGGAATTGTCCAGGGGCATGGCGGGCGCATCGAAGTCAAAAGCAAACTGGGTGAAGGCACTGCCTTCACCATTTTCCTGCCCCAGAAATAGGCCTCAGGGCCTCAGCAGCACTTTCAGCGTTCCCGGCTGGGCGGCGATTTCAAATGCCCGGAGCGCCTGCTCCAGCGGATATTGGGCCGCAATCAAAATTGCCGGGTCAATTTCCCGCTTTTCCATCAGACGCAGCGCCGGGGCAAATGGCCCGCAGCGCGAGCCAATCACCGTAATTTCATCCACCACAAAGGGCGAAAGATTGAGAGTCAGCTCGCCGCGATAGGTGCTTTTCAGCACCAGTGTGCCGCGCGGACGCAGCGCCCGCCGCGCCAGCTCGAAGCCCGAGGGCGAACCAGTCGCCTCGACCACCACGTCCCAGCGCCGCGGCTGAATTTCCGATTCGTCAATCAGCCGGATGCCCCGCCCGGAGAGTAGATTCTGCTGCAGCGGGTGGCGCGCCACCACGCGCAAATCGCAGCCGGTCAGCGCCAGCGTTTGGCCGATGAGCTGCCCCAGCCGCCCCGCGCCGATCAGCAGGATTCGGTCTGTGGGGCGAATCTGCAGCTGCTGTTGAATCTCCAGCGCCGCTGCCAGCGGTTCGGTGAAAACGGCCATTTCATCGCTGACTGAATCGGGGACGAGGTGTAAATTTTCCAGCGGCAGGGTCACATATTCGGCAAAAACGCCATCGCGGCGCAGAATGCCCAGCACCGAGCGATTTTCGCAGTGGGTGCGCCGCCCATTTTGGCAGGCCTCGCACTGGCCGCAAACGGCGTTGATTTCGCCCACCACGCGCCGCCCCAGCCATTCGGCGGGCGCATTGGCGATCACCTCGCCCACGAATTCGTGGCCCGGAATGCCGCTGAAGGGGTAGTACCCTTTGACCATTTCCAAATCGGTGCCGCAAATTCCGGCCAGGCGAATTTTGACCAGCGCTTCGTTTGTTTTGGCGGGCGTGGGCAGGTTTTCGCGCAGGGTCAGCTGACGGTTTTCCAGCCAGAGCGCTTTCATCTTGCTCCTTTTCTGCCAAACTGCCGCTCCAGCATGTCCACCGAGAGGTGAATCATAGTTGGGCGGCCATGCGGGCAGGTGCGCGGCGAGTCGCAGTTTTCCAGGTCAATCAGCAGGGCGCGCTGTTCTGCGGGGCTGAGCGTTTGTCCGGCTTTGACGGCCAGTCGTTTGCAAACGCGCCCCGCGATTTTGGACTCCAACTCGTTTTGAAGCGGAGTTTCGTCTTCCTCGAAATCTTCCACCAGCGCCCGCAGCGCCGCTGCCGGGTCGGCATTGCCGAACAAAACCGGCATGGCGCGGATTTGGAAAGTGTTGGGGCCGAACTCTCCCACCTCAAAACCAAAGCGGCTGAGCGCGGCCAATTGCCCGCTGAGTATCGTTGCGCTTTGCGGCGGCAGGGTGACTGTCAGCGGCGAAAGCAGCGCCTGGGCGGGAATGTTTTGCTTCTGGCGCTGGAACATCAATTTTTCAAACAAAACCCGTTCGTGCGCCGCGTGCTGGTCAATCAAATACAGGCCGTCTGGCCCCTCGGCTATCAAATATGTTGTCCCCACCTGACCAATCAGACGCAGAAGTGGCAGGTTGAAGGCGGCGGCTTGCGTTGGCTGGGCGGTGGGCGCAGGCGGCGCCTCGCTCTCGCTCCAAAACAAGCCGCCCGCCGGAGCCGAATCTGTGGGCAGCGGCTCGGCCCCGCCCCATAGATTTTGCGTTGGCGGCAGAGCCGGGATGGGCGAATAGGCCAGCAGCGCGCGCCGCGCCGAGCGCAGCACAAAACTGAAAACGGTATCCTGGCTGCGGAAGCGCACTTCGGCTTTGGCCGGGTGAACATTTACATCCACTTCCTGCGGGTCAATTTCCAAAAACAGCGTCGCCAGCGGAAAACGCCCCACCATCAGCAGCGTGCGATAGGCCTGCATCAACGCCTGAGTCAGCGGCGTATCCGACACCCAGCGGCCATTGATGAAAAAAGTCAGCTCCCGGCGATTCGAGCGGGTCAGCGCCGCCGGGGAAATAAAGCCGGTCAGTTTCAGGCCATCTTCCTCGGCCAGCACTTCCAGCATTTGCTTGCCTACTTCCACGCCGTAGAGCGCCGCCAAAATTGCGCGCCGGTCGCCATCGCCGCTGGTCTGCAGGGCAGAAGTCGTTCCATCCGTCAGGCGAAAGCGAACATGCGGGTAGGCAAGCGCGTAGCGCGCCAGCAGCCCATCCACCGCGCGGCGCTCGGTTAAATCCTGCTTCAAAAATTTGAGGCGGGCGGGGACATTGTAGAATAATTCTTCGACCCGAATTTGCGAACCGACTGGAGCGCCAACCACCTCGACAGGCTGCGCCCGCCCGGCCTCCACCCGTATCCTGCCCCCCGTTTCTGAGGCGGAATCCCGGCTGGTAATTGTCATGCGCGAGACGGAGCCGATGGAGGCCAGCGCCTCGCCGCGAAAACCCAGCGTGGAAATATGAAACAAATCGGCGGCAGAAGCCAGTTTGCTGGTGGCGTGACGCTCCACCGCCAGCGGCAATTCCCCGGCGGGGATGCCGCGCCCGTCATCGGCGACCTCAATCAGACGGCGACCGGCTTCCTGAAGGGTGACGTGAATGGTTTTTGCGCCCGCATCCAGCGCGTTTTCAATCAATTCTTTGACCACCGAGGCGGGTCTTTCGACCACTTCTCCGGCGGCGATTTGCGAGGCAACTTCGGGGGCGAGCAGGTGAATGGGCATGAGAGAATTATACCCAGAGTTAATCGCCTGGCGCGATGGTGGAAAAATTTGCAGACCCTCCGTGATAAAATTGGCGCAACTTAGAGGAGTTGACTATGGCTGAATTGGTTGAAGTTTTGGTTGATAGTGTGCGGGTAAGCCTGATGAGTCCGCAGCGGCTGGTGATTTTGCGCCAGATGGACGCCGAGCGCTACCTGCCGATTTGGGTCGGCCCCTACGAAGCAGAATCAATTTCGGTGGCGCTGCAGCAAATTGAAATGGCGCGCCCGCTGACGCACGATTTGCTGCGTAACGTGCTCGGCATTTTTAACGCCAAAGTCCGCCGGGTGGAAATCGTTGGTCTGCGCGAAGAGATTTTTTATGCGGTAATTTTGCTGGAAGCCGAAGGCCGCGTGCTGGAAGTGGACGCGCGCCCCTCGGACGCGATTGCCCTGGCTGTGCGCGCGCATGTTCCCATTTTGGTGGACGCCGAATTAATGAAATCGGCGGCGGTCAGCCCAGAGCCGGATTTGCGCGCCCAGCCCGCCGCGCCCGGCGAGTCAGAATCTGCGCCGAAGGTGGATGATCCCTCGCGGCTGTCCATCTTTGAAGATTTTCTCACCAAACTGGATAAGAAAAGCGCCGGCGATGCGGATGACAGCCCTCCGGAAA
>JAVHNW010000227.1:0-2655 GCA_036169755.1 bacterium
GCCTGGTCGCCGCCAATACCGAAATCGGACGCTGGTTCATCACCGCGCAGGGCGAAACCAGCACGCTGGCGGTGCTGGCCGCGGCCACAGCGCGCCGCTTTGACTATGGCGCCGGTCTGCTGACTCTCGTTGCGCTGATTGGCGCGGCGGCGGCTTTTCTCATCGGCCAAAAAGCGGCGCCGCCTCTGCCAGACGCGGCGGAAACGTCCGCGCCGGAGGCGATTTTCCGCCAGTCCGAAACTCCGCTGCCCTTCCTCTGGCTGTTAATTTTGTTGGGCGGAATGCTGGCGCTGGCCCCCGAATTTGTTTTTTTGCGCGACCTGTTCGGCTCGCGCATGAACACGGTTTTTAAATTTTACTATCAGGCCTGGGCGCTTTGGTCACTGGCGGCGGCCTTCGGCGCGGTGTGGATTTTTTCGCGCTCCGGCTGGCAGATGCGCCTGACTGTGTTGACGGTGATGGCGATGGGGCTGGTCTATCCCGTTCTCAGCCCGTACAGCCGCGCCAACGGTTTCGCCCCCTCCGCCGGGCTGAGCCTGGACGCGGCGGCCTATGCTGCTCAATTTTCGGCGGAGGAGGCCCACGCGCTGGCTTTTTTGCAAACTCAGCCGCTGGGCGTGCTGGCCGAGGCGGCCACCGCCGAAAGTTATAACGATTTTGGGCGCATCGCCACCCTTTCCGGTTTTCCGGCGGTCTTGGGTTGGCGCGGCCACGAACAGCAGTGGCGCGGCAGTCTCGCCCCGGCGGGAACACGCCTGGAAGATATGCAAACGCTCTACGAAAGCCCTTCTTTGACCCAGGCGCAGGAAATTTTGAAACAGTACAGCGTGCGCTACATCTTCATCGGCGGGTTGGAGCGGCGCAGTTACCACGTCAACGAGGCCAAATTCAGCGCCTTCCCGCTCATTTTCAGCGAGGGCGAAACGGTGATTTACCTGGTGCCGTGAGCGCCCGGCGCTACCAATCGGCCAGCAGCGCCTGCAGCAGCTGCGCGCGCTCTTCCAGGCTGACGGTATAAATCCACTCGCGCTCCGAATGGTAATCCGCGCCGACCGCGCCCAGGCCATCCAAGACCGGCACGCCCAGCGGGGCAATAAAATTGGCGTCTGAGCCGCCGCCAGAACCGCCCGCTTTCAAATCAATTCCAACGCCCGCCGCAATCTGGCGGGCTTTTTCGTAGGTGGATTTCATGGTCGCATCGAAAGGCATCGGCGCGCGGTTGAGCAGCCCGCTGGCGCTGACGGTGACATCCGGCAAGTGCGGCGTCAGCGCCGCCAGTGCCGCCAAAATCCGGTCGGCCTCGGCGGGATCCAGCACGCGAATATCGCCGCGCGCCTCGGCCTCGGCGGGGACGACATTTTCCACCGTTCCGCCGCGAATGACGCCCACGTTGAGGGTGGTGCCTTTGGCGTAATCCGTCCAGCCCTGAATTTTCAACACCTGATGCGCCAATTCTTCGATGGCGTTGCGCCCTTTTTCGTGTTCTCCGCCCGAATGCGCCGCCACGCCGCGCACGCGCACCACAAAATCGCCAACGCCTTTGCGCCAGGTTTTGATGGCCCCGTCCAGCAGCCCCGATTCCAGCACCAGCGCCAGCTGACTTTGCCTGGCGAGACGCTCTATTTGTGCGCGGGAACTGTCCGAGCCGATTTCCTCGTCGCTGGTGAAGAGCGCCAGCAGCGGGCGGGTCAATTTTCCGGCGCGGCGCAGGCGCTCAATCGCCGCCAGCGTAATCACAATGCCGCCTTTCATATCCAGCACGCCGGGGCCGTAGCTTTTTTGCGCGTCCGAGCGGAAGGGCATGCTGGCCAGGCTGCCGCGCGGAAAAACCGTGTCCATGTGGTGCAGGAGCAGGATGGGTTTTCCCGGCGCGGAGGCGTTCCAGCGCGCCAGCACCTGCCCGCCCTCTTCGGCGCTGACTTGCGCTCCCAGCCGGGAGCATTCTGCCTGCACCCGGCGCGCCACGGCCTGGACGGCGGCGGGTTCGCTGGAAGGCGATTCGGTTTCGACCAGTTCTTGCAGTAAGGCCAGCATTTCTGTCAGGTTCATAAAATCTCCATTTTTGGGGGTGGGCGCCCTGTAGGGCAGGGCCTACGCAAGTCAGAGACTTGCGCCACATGTTTCGATTTCCGCCAGCAGGTGTAGGGCAAATCTCCGATTTGTCCTGCGCAAGTCAGAGACTTGCGCCACGTGTTTCGAGACTTGCGCCACGTGTTTCGATTTCTGCCAGCCGCAGGCGCGTGTAAATCTCGACAGCGCAGGTGTAGGGCAAATCTCCGATTTATCCTACGCAAGTCAGAGACTTGCGCCACGGGTCTCGAGACTTGCGCCACGGGTTTCGATTTCTGCCAGCGTTTCCTGCGCGGACTGCAAATTGGGATGGCGCAGGCGCGTGTAAATCTCGACGGCGCGGCGGGCGAGGGGTAGGGCTTCCTGCAGCGCAAGTTTGAAACTTGCGCCACTTTTGTCACTTGCGCCACTTTTGTCACTTGCGCCACTTTTGTCACTTGCGCCACTGCCGCTTTGTTTGAGCAGGGCTTGGGCGAGGCGATGACAATTGTTGGCAATCAACTCCTGCCGCCCGACTTTTTCTGCCAGGTCGAGGGCTTCGCGGGCGAGGGACTCGGCTTCTGCCCACTGCTCGCGGTCGAGGGC
>JAVHNW010000228.1:0-11932 GCA_036169755.1 bacterium
ATCAGCGCCGAAAGGCTGGCCGCCGGGCTGATGGAGGCCAGCTGCGGGTAAATTCCACGCACCAGGCCGAGCAGCTGCAGAGGCGTGGCGGCAATCGCGTGGACGATGCTCTGATAAAAACCAATCAGAATGGGGAACTGAATCAGGGTCGGCAGGCAGGAGCCGAAGGGGTTGACGCCTTTTTCCTGGTAGAGTTTCATCTGCTCCTGGGCCAGTTTTTCGCGATCATCCTTGTGCTTGGCCTGAATTTTCAGCCATTCGTCCGACTTCATCAATTCCTGCATGGTGGCGCTGGATTTGATTTGGGTCGCCATGATGGGGTGGGTGGCGAGACGGATGAGGATAGTAAAAAGGATGATGGCTACGCCAAAATTACCGACAAAGGCGTAGATGAGCAGCAGAATATTGGTAAACGGATTAACGATGAATAAATCCCACATGTTTTTTTCCTATTTGGCGGGGGTGTAGGCCCATTTTTGCGCGCCGTTCAAATCGTAGGCGACCAGCAGGTTGGGATAATTCATAGGCGCAACAATGACAAGGTCATTCACCAACACGGGCGCAATATACAGTTTGGCGTTTTCGAGAATCACGGGCTGGCGGATGGGGTCGCCGGTGGGGGTAATCCAAACAATGCTGCCGGTATCGGTGACGTAAATTACCTGGTCGGGCAAAACCAGCGGGCTGGCGGTGATGGAGCCTTTGGCCTCGTCAATCGTCCGCAGCACCTCGCCAGTTTCGGCGTTGATGATGTAGAATTTTCCCGCAGTGCCGCTGACAGTGCCGAGGTAGAGGCGGGTGGCGTCAGCACTCAGGGCGGGCGCGCTCCAAATGCCGCCGGTGAGCGCTTTCTGCCAGCGAATGGCGCCATCTGTGGCGTTGATGGCGTAGAGTTCGCCGGAAAGCGTGCCAACGTACAGAGTGCCATTCATCAGCGCCGGAGCGCCGATCACGCCATTATCGAGGCTGATTTTCCAGGTTTGCTGGCCGGTTTCGGCATTCACAGCATAAAGTTGATGGTCAAGCGTTCCCAAAAAGAGGCTGACGCCATCGCTGGCCGGAGCGGTCCACAGCGCGTGCGCAGATGCGGAAAATTTCCAACGCTGCTGACCGTCCATGGTGAAGGCGTACAAATTGCCATCACCGGCGGGGACGAAGAAATCCTCACCAACAGAGATGGCGCCAGCGAACCAGGGTTTTTTCACCCCGTCGAAGGCGCGCGCCTGCGTCCCGCTGGCAAGGTCATACCAAAACAGGCTGAATTCACTCTGCGAGGCGTTGCCAATCACCATTTGGCCGTTGGGCAAAATGGTGGGGGCGGCGTAGAAAGCGGTGGTCTGATTATCCAGTGGGTAGCGCAGAGCAACCTGAGTTCCACCGGAGGCGATCATTTTATCTGTTCCGTCACTCAACTGCACGGCGTAAATTTTTTGGCCTTCCGCCAGGTAAAGGGAAGCGCCATCCGTGGCGAGACCGGGCCAGTTGGTGGCGGGGGCGCGCCCACAAGCCGTCAGCGAGACAGCCAGCAGAGCAAAAAGCGCCAGAAGAAGGGAACGAGTAACTTTCATCAAATCTCCTAGGGGACGGGATCGTATCCGCCCTTGCTGAAGGGGTTGCAACGCAAAACTCGCCAGACGGCCATCAGCGCGCCCTTGAGCGCGCCATATTTATAAATCGCCTGGTAGCCGTAATGAGAGCAGCTTGGGTAATAGCGGCAGGTATTGGCGGGCATGGCTTTGGAAAGCGTGGCCTGATAGCCACGCACCAGCGCCAGCAAAACAATGCGCGGCCAATTTTTCCAGGTGCGCGGCAGAGCGCGCAGGGCTGGTTCGTGCGAGTAGTCGCTGGGAAGGTAGTCGTGCTTGTGGCTCATACGGAAGGTAGTACGTTGGCGCGGCGCAAAAGCGTCTGAACAGCCGCGCGCAGTGTCTCAAAATTGGCAGTCAACGCGGGCCGCCGGGCAACCAAAATTAATTCGCTGCCGGGTTGGAGATGAGGGAGAAGGGGGCGAACACACTCGCGCAGGCGGCGTTTGGCGCGATTCCGCTCGACAGCCCCTCCCAGCGCGCGACTCGCGGTGACCCCCACCTGTACCGACTCTCCCGCCTGGGGAAGAGCTATCAACACAACAAGCGGGTGCGCGTAAGATTTTCCATCATTCCGCACCCGCTTGAAATCGGTGGACCGGGTCAGGCGAAAACGACGCTGCACCCATGCCTCATTTTGTGCAACGGCGCGCGACGCCTGCGCCTACCAGCGAACTTTCTTGACGTGGTTGTTGATTTCCACCGTCAATTTGTAACGCCCGCGCTGACGGCGGCGTTTGAGGACATCGCGTCCATCAGCCGTGGACATGCGCTGACGAAAACCGTGTACACGGACGCGGCGGCGAATCTTGGGTTGGTACGTGCGTTTTGTAGCCATGAACTTTCCTCACAAATTTTTTAGAGATAAGAACAAAAATGCGCCCGAAAGCGCTTTGGACGGCACGACATTATACCGTACTCCCTCAAATTCGGGTAGTGAGTTTAGTGTTCCTGTTTGAGCGGAACCTGAAGGAAAAATGTACTGCCTTTGCCCAACTGGCTTTCCAACCAGACTTTGCCACCATGCCGCTCGGCAATAGATTTCACAATCGCCAGGCCCAGGCCAGAACCTTTTTGTTCGCGCGCCTCGCGCTGCCCGCCGCGATAGAATTTTTCAAACAGGCGCGGCTGGTCAATCGGCGCGATACCGATGCCAGTATCCTGCACCTCAAACAGCGCAGAATCCTCCTGCACCCGCAAGCGGGCGGTGACTGTGCCGCCGTTGGGCGTATATTTGATGGCATTTTCCACCAGGTTGTACATGGCCTGGTAGAGCAACGTCTGGTCGGCCTCAATAATCGGCGAAGTATTGCGCGGCAGTTCCACGTTCAGTTGAATATTTTTTTGCGAGGCCTGCGCCTGCAGGCTGTTGGTGACATTTTCAACCAGGTCGAGCAGGGGAATCATCGTCAACTGCAAGCCCACGCCCACTTCAATTCGTCCCAGGTCGAGTAAATTGTTGACCAGGCGCGCCATGTTTTCTACGCCAGAAATGATTTTTTTGACGTAGCCTTGCTGCTGGTCGTTCAAATCGCCAACCATTTCCATCATTGTCGCGTAGCCGCGCATCAGGGTCAGCGGAGAACGCAAATCATGGCTGACGGTATTGACGAACTCGGTTTTCATCGTATCCAGTTCTTTGAAGTGGGTCACATCGCGCAAAATGCAGACGCGCCCCACCGGGCGGCCCTCGGCGACAACAGGAGAAGCCGTCGCCAGGTAAACCTGCCCGTTACCCAGAACCACTTCCGCGGAAAGTTTATCCGGCGAGGTAGCCTGTAAAATTTCGAGCAGCGCCTTGTGCTGAATGACCCGCTCAATCGGCTGGCCTTCGCCCACGCCAACCCCAGCCCCCAACGTTTGCCAGGCCGCCGGGTTGGAGAGCAGCAGCCGGTTTTGCTGGTCTGTCACCAGTACCGGGTCGGGCGTGGAGGCGAGAATAGCCTCCAACCGCCGCCGCCCCACTTCTGCGGAAAGGAAAAGGTGACTGTTGGACGCCGCCAGCGCCGCCTGCCCAGAAAGTGTCGTCAGAAAACGCACATCCGAATCAGAAAAAAGACGCGGCTGGTCGTAGGCCGCCCATAACACGCCGTAGCGATGATTTTCATAGCGCAAGGGAAAGCCGATCAACGAGGCCGGGGCGCTTTTCCCGGGGGGAATTTCCAGCCCCTGCAGGCGGCTGACCTTGGTAAAAATCACCCGCTCTTGCTGCTGGGTCAAGATTCCCATTTGTTCATCCAGGAATGCGTAACGCTCACGCGCCGGGCCCAGGGCAAAAACCTGATTGGTGTCATCTTCTTCGCCGCCCTGCAGATTGGCGGGCGACATGCTGACGCGCACGGCGCTGGCGCCGCTCGCCAAAATGGCTTCCAGCACCGGCTGAACGGCATCGCGCATATCCAGGCTGGAGGCGACACCCTGGCTGACCAGCAGCAGGCGATTCAGTTCTTCCAGACGGGCCTGCAGGCTGACCCGCATTTGCTCAAAAGCGCGGCGCAATTGCCCAACTTCATCCACGCCTTCCACCGGCAGCGGATGATCCAATTGACCCTGGGCAATGCGCATGGCTTCGCTCGCCAGAGTTTGCATGGACTGGGTGATGGTTTTCAGGCCGATGCGCAGGGAAGCCAATGCCACCAGCGCCAGCGCCAGAATCATGGCCGAAAGCGGCGCGGCGATGGTCAGCGCCAGCTGCTGCGCCTGCTGCGCGGGGATGGCGATGGCTACCGCCCAGGAACGCCCCTCGGCGGGTTGAAAATAAACCAGGTTGCGCGTGCCGCTGGAGGCGGTGTCATCAAAAAAACTGGGGGTTGCCGAGCGCTGACCGGGGTACTGGCTCATCACCAGGGTCGTGACGGGATGCACCAGAATGCGGCCATTTTCATCCAGCAAAATGCCTTCGCCGCCCAGCTCTTCCACGCTTTTTAAATTTTCCAAAATAGGCTGAGTGAAAGGATTGGTTTGCAGGTTGGTGCGCGCCACCAGCACCCGTTCTGGTTGAGCGGAGGTCGGGTTAATCAGGCCGATGACGAAGGATACCCGCGCGGGGGCGCCGCTGACTGCGGGCGGAATGGTGTAGGTCTGGCTTAGCACGCCGCTGAAGGCCAGCTGCAAACCAGCATTTTCTTCAGGGTAGAGCAATAAATCAGCGGCGTTGGCGGGCGGATAATTGGCGAGAACTTGCGCAGAACCATCCACTACAAAAATCTGGTCAAAGTAGGGAACCGCGCGCATTTGCTGGCCCAAAAAAGTGGAAAGTTCCGCGCCAGAAAGGTCGCTCATTTCCGGCTGGAGGGCCAGCTGACTGGCTAAGTTTTGACCGGTTTCAAGAAAAAACGGAATGCTTTGCGAGGTCAATTCCGCCGTGCCGCGCAGCCGATTTTCCAGCATCTGACGCGCGGCAGCGCCCGCCACCAGCCAGTCGCCAATCAGCAGCGCTATCAACAGCAGGGAAATCAGCGTGCCGGTGCCGAAAAGGAAGCGGGCCTCGAGGCTGCGCTCGGCGGGCGAAGGCTGTAATTGGGAGCGGCGGCCCCAACTATTGGGAAAGGCCAGCGCCAATACCTGAGCAAACAGGCCGCCAATCACCAATTCGCCACCCAGCGCCAGCAAAGCCGAAGGCGCGCGCGTCAGGCCGTAGTCGAGGCGGGCCGCCATCGAACCGGAGGCTGCCAGGAAAGAGTCAATGATAAAAAGGGGAGCATACGCCAAAGTCAGCGCCAGGGCGGCGATGACCGGCTCGCGCAGCAGGCGAAACGTCCAGGTGCGATACCGCTGACGGGTGGCGGCGCTGAAGAAAATTCCCAGCAGGGCAATTTCCAGCGGCGTAAAAATGCTGTGCGTATCCCAGACGAAGCGAAAAATGCCCCCAGCCAAACCCACCAACGCCCCCGCCCAGGGGCCGAACAAGCCGCCCGCCAGCATCCAGGGCAGGGCCGAAATCACCATCAGCGCCGGGCCGCGCGGCTCTTGCGGGATTCCCGGCAGGGGCAGGGCCGCGCCCGCCGGAAGGCGAATTCCCAGGAAAAGGTTGGCCGCAATTCCCGCCAGGGCCAGCCCGGCCAAAATGCCCAGCGCGCGCCCCGTCCACTGTGGATGGTAACTTTTCCAGACGTTCGCCAGCCAGGCCACCCAGCCGATCAGCAAAATAAAGCCGAGCCAGCCAAGCAAAGAGGCCGGCCAAAGCGGGGAGGAAAAAGTCTCGGCAAACAGTGAAAAAATGGGTTTCATGACAAATACGGCTGACCGATTATAGCATGGGCCATCGGAAAGCAGTTATCTACACGCGCAATTGCGCTTTTGTTAAGGCTCAATGGCGCTTTCGGCGTAGGCGCCGCGATATTCCGGCGGCAGCAGCCCGGCGATGTGACTCATCACCAAATCGGCGATTTGCTGGCGAGCCTGACGGCGTTCTGCGCCGCGCCCCGTCAGCGCGGGAACGGAAAAGGGTTTGCCAACGCGGAAAATCAGGCGCGGGCGCCCGCACCCCGAACTCCAGGGGCGCAGGCCGCGAATGGCTCGCTCGAAAAAATCATCCGCCGTGCCGATGATGGCTACCGGTAAAACGGGGACGCCCGCCGCCTCCAAGATAAAGGCCACGCCGGGGCGCGCCCGCCGCATGGCGCTGACGTGGGTGCGCCCGCCCTCCGGCGACATCATCAGCGGATAGCCAGAGCGCAAAACGGCGTTGACACGTTCCAGCGCCTGACGGTCGTAGGCGCCGCGATGAACCGGAATTGCGCCGTAAAGCCGCACCAGTAAATTTTGCCCAAAGCCAGAGCGATTCCAAATATCGGAGGCGCCCAGCACCTCGATATTTTCAGGCCAAAACGTGAGCGCGAAAGGCGGGTCGAAAACCGAAACATGATTCAACGCCGCCAGGTAGGCTTCGCCGCGCGGAATGTTTTCCTGACCTTCAATGTGAATCTCCGCCAGCAGGCGAAACAGGCCGCGAAACAAAGGGCGCAGGAAAAAGCGCGCCAGGCGAAAGCCCGGCGCGAGGGTGTAGGAATTTATTTTTGGCATAGCGCCAGCGCCTGGCGGAAAACTTCATCTGCGTCCAGGCTGTCCGAGTCAATCAACACCGCATCAGAGGCGGGTTTGAGCGGGGCCAGCGCGCGAGTGGAGTCGCTGCGGTCACGCTCAATCACCTTCGCCAAAATCTGAGCAAAATCTGCCGCTTCACCACGCGCCAGCGTTTCATCGTAACGGCGGCGGGCGCGCACTTCGGCAGAGGCGTCCAGGTAAATTTTCACGTCCGCGTCTGGCAAAACCACCGTGCCAATATCGCGCCCAACCATCACCACGCGCCCGCGCAGGCCGATGCGGCGCTGCTGCTGAGTCAGCGCCTGGCGCACGCCCGCATAGGCGGAAACCGCCGAAACATTGGCGTCCACAGCGGGCTGACGAATTTTCCAGGTGATGTCGTGACCATCCACGACCACATCGCAGGGGCGGCCATCTTCCAACGATGGCTCGGTCACTTCGATGGGAACGTCTTGCGCCAGGCGGGTGATGCTGCTTTCGTTGGATAAGTCCAGGCCGCGATCGAGCGCCAGCCAGGTGACGGCGCGATACATCAGGCCGGTGTCAAAATATAAATAACCCAGGGCTTCCGCCAGGCGAAAACCGAGGGTGGATTTGCCCGATGCCGCCGGGCCGTCAATGGCGATACTGCAAAGATGATTCATGGGGTAGTTGGGTTGGAGAAAAGGTCGGAGCGCGCCCAAAGCAGCAGGTTTTCCTCGCCGGAGGGCAGGGAATGTTCCACCAGCCAGCGCATCCATTCGGCGGCGGAGGCCTGGCCCCAGCCGGGGTACGTTCGCCAGCGGAAATCCGCGCCTCGATAGGCGCTTTCCAACTGCGGGGTTGAAAATCCCTCGGGCGTAATCAACAGCGCCGGGCTGAAATTGGGCGAAAAATCCGGCTGAACGGTGAGCGGCCAGTCGCGCAGCAGCCACTCCAGCGCGGGGGAGGGCAAACCAACAATGGCGACATCCAAAGCGCGCGCCGTGCCGCGCTGACGCAGAGAAAGTTCATTCATCTGATTTTCGAGCGCGGCGGCCTGGGCGATGGTCGGGCCGTCAGCCCAAATTTCAACGCTGGGCCGGGGCTTGAGCTGGGCAGAAAAAAGCGCCGCTGAAAATGTGTACACGGCCAGGACGACCAGCCCCCCGATGAACGTCCCCTGCCAGGCAACGGCCACGCTCCAGCCCTGGGCGACCAGCGCGGCGCTGATGGCGAGCATCAGCAGCGCGGCCAGGGCCACCAGCCCGTAGAGTTGGGCGCTGGCCGGGTCGAGGCTGCCGATGGCGGCGGCGGTGAGGGTCAGGCCTGCAAAACTGAGCAGCAGCGCCGTCAGCGCGGCCATCGCCAGCGTTTCGGCGCGCCCGGCCTGGAAGGGAAGTAGCAGGCGGTCGAGTTCGAGCGCGGCCAGCGTCAACAGCGGAATCAGCGCCCAGGCCAGGCCGCCCATCCGAAAAGCCGGGAAGGCCAGGGTGAGAATCAGCGCGGCGAGCCACCAGGCGGCCAGAAAAATTTTCAGCGGGTCACGCTGAGTCGCGCCGCGCAGCAGCGCCATCAGCCCGAAAATCAGCGCCAGCGGTTGATAAATCAGCGGCACGGTCAAAATAATCAGCGGGGAAAGTGCGCCGGGGGTGAAGAAATCTTGCAGAGGCAGGCGAAAAACAGCGCCCAGCCCGCCGGGGGAAAGCAGGAAAAAACTGCCAACGGCCAGAAAAGCGCCCAGGGCGTACAGCGCGGCGCGGCGCAGATTGGCGTTTTCCAGGTAAAAAGCGGGCAAGGGCAGCAGGCCGCGCGTCAAACCGTAGGCCAGCGCCAGGGAAAGCAGGCCGCCCCACAGGGCGGGGCCGCTCAAGAGCGCCAGCCCGGCGAAAATTCCAGCCCAGGCGGGGAGATTTTGGCGCCAAAATCCCCAGGCAAACAGAATCAGCGCCAGGCCGGGCAGCAGGCTGCCCGCTGTGCGCGAAAAGGCCAGCAGGCCGGGGTCAAAGGCCAGCAGAAAAGCCAGCAGCAGCGCAGTTTTTGGGCCGAGCCGGTCGGCAAACAAAAGTGGCAAAACGACCAGAAAACTTCCCGCCAGGGCGGGGAGCAGACGCGCGGCGGCGTTTCCCGGCTGGAAGATGAAAAAGAAGACAGCCGTCAGGTGAACGTAAAGCGGATTGGCGCCCATCGTCAGGGGCTGGGAGCGCAGCAGGCCGAGCGACTGCAAGGCCCAGGCGGCCTCGCCATCAGAAAGCGGCTGCTCGCCCAGGCGCAGCAGGCGCAAAATCAGGGCCAGGGCGAAAGCCAGCCCAAACCAGGGCAGCCAGCGGCGAAGAGGAAATTCGGGAGCGGTCATGGCGTTATTTTACTGTAAACGAAAAACTTCGTTCAGCGCCTCAAGCGCCCGCTGTACGGCGGCGTCATCAATCCAATAATGCGTCACCAGGCGAAAACGGCGCGGATTGCTGGCGTGAACCAGCACGCCGCGTTTTTCCAATGCTTGTTCAATCTCATGGTCGCTGAGGAAAATTTGCGGCGCGAAGTCAAAGAAAACCATGTTCGTGGCGGGCATTCCCGGCCACAGGCGCAGCGCAGGAATCTGCTGGATGCCCTCCGCCAGGCGGCGGGCGCGGGCGTGGTCCTCGGCCAGGCGCTCCACCATCGTTTCCAGGGCGACAATTCCGGCGGCGGCCAAAATCCCCGCCTGGCGCATTCCGCCGCCCAGGTGTTTACGAATTTTGCGGGCGCGGGCGATGAAGTCGCGTGAACCGCACAGCACCGAGCCGACCGGGGCGCACAGCCCCTTCGACAGGCAAAAAGTGACCGAATCGACCGGGGCGGTCAGGGCCTTGACATCCACACCCTGGGCAACGGCAGAGTTGAACAGCCGCGCGCCGTCCAGGTGAAGCAGCAAGCCGCGCGCGTGGACAAATTCGGCCAGGCGGCGGGTGGCTTCCGGCGTCTGATAAACGCCGCCGCCGCGATTGTGGGTATTTTCAATTTCCACCAGGCGGGTAAGCGGTTCGTGGTCATCTTCTGGCGGGCGGATGTTGGCCTCGATTTCGTCCAGGTCGAGCGAGCCATCGGGGAGTTCGGGGATTTGCGAGGAGTGGATTCCGCCCAGGGTGGAAATTCCACCGCCTTCATAAAGAAAGGTGTGCGAGTGTTTGCCCATGATGACTTCATCACCGCGCCCGCACTGGGCCAGAATGGCCGTCAGGTTGCCCATCGTTCCCGAGGGGACAAACAGCCCGGCTTCCTTGCCCACCCGCGAGGCGGCCAGTTCCTGCAGGGCGCTGACGGTGGGGTCATCGTGATAAACATCATCACCAACCGGGGCGCGGAACATGGCCTCGCGCATGGCCTGGGTCGGTTCGGTTACGGTATCAGAGCGAAAATCGGCTGGGTGCATGAAAAATCCCTTTCAATGAGAATGCAGTGCCGCCAATTATACTTTTGTCCTGCGCTGGGGCTGGGGTAAAATACAAGCGTGATTCTTTCCCCGCACAACCCAAAACTAAAACTTGCGCGCGCCCTGGCCGGAAAACCGAAAGAACGGCGCGAAAACGGCGCTTTTCTGGCCGAAGGCGCGCGCCTGCTGGAAGATGCGCTGGCGGCGGGCTGGAAATTTCGCTTCGCCCTGCTGGCAGAGGAGGCCTCGCCGCGCGCGGCGCAGACGGCCCTCCGGCTGGCAGAAGCCGGGGTGACGGTGGAAACCATCAGCCGCGAAGTTTTCGCCGCGCTGGCAGAAACCGCCAACAGCCAGGGCATTCTCGCCGCGCTGGAACTGCCTCAGCCAGTTTTTCCCGCCGCGCCAGATTTCCTGGTTTTGTTCGACCAAATCCGTGACCCAGGCAATTTGGGAACTCTGCTGCGCGCAGCGGCGGGCGCGGGGGCGCAGGCGGCCCTTTTGCCGCCAGAGACGACCGACCCTTTTGCGCCCAAAGTCGTCCGCGCGGCGATGGGCGCTCACTTCCGCCTGCCCATTTTTTTCTTCGACTGGCCGGAAATTCGCGCCCGCTGCCAGGGGCTGAAGGTTTACCTGGCCGAAACGGAAAACGCCTCCGCCTGCTGGCAGGCCGATTTCACCCGCCCGCTGGCGCTCGTCATCGGCGGCGAGGCCGAGGGCGCCAGCCCTGCGGCGCGGGCGTTGGCCGCGCAAAATATCGTCATCCCCATGCCGGGCGGCACAGAATCGCTCAACGCAGCCATGGCCGGAACCGTCCTCATGTTTGAAGTGGTACGCCAACGACAGGAGAAATTCCAATGAAAATTCGCTCCATCACCTATTTTTTCAACCCCGGCTGGCCGATTAACCAGGAAAAAGTGGCCGAAGCGGGCAAATTTTTGGCGCAGGCCAAAGCCGCCTACAGCGCCGAAGGCTACGAAGTGCAAACCACCCGCGTTGCCACCGTCCCCTTTCCGATCATTTTGGGCGAGGCGCTGATTGGTCTGACGCCGCGCATGACACAAAAATTGAGCGCCGCCATCAAAGCCCAGGGAATTGACTACGCCGCCCTCGGCCCGGCCATGCCGGAAGTGATGGAAAGTTACGAACTCATCCCCGACGCCATCCTGCTTTCCGAAAACGTCTTCTTCTCCGGCGAAATGGCAACCCCGCAAAAAGGAATCATCTTCCCGGCAGTGCGCGCCTGCGCCGAGATAATTTTACGCAACGCCACCCTCAAAACAGATGGCTTCGCCAACCTGCGTTTCGCCGCCCTGGCAAATGTCGCCCCCGGCGGGCCTTTCTTCCCCGGCGCCTACACCGACACCGATGCGCCCTCCTTCTCCCTGGCGCTCGAAGCCGCCGATTTGGCCGTGACCGCCTTCGGCGAAGCCGCCAGCCTGGACGAGGGCCGCAAAGCCTTCACCGCCGCCCTCAACGCCCACGCCGCGCGCCTGACGACCATCGCCAACACTCTCAAATATCAATTTTCGCTCAAATTCAACGGCCTCGATTTTTCCACCGCGCCCTTCCCGGAAGAATCCCGCTCACTGGGCGCCGCCTTCGAGAAAATCGGCGCGCCCAAAATGGGGATGCACGGCAGCCTGACCGCCGCCGCCCTGCTGACCGAAAGCATGGATCGCGCCGATTACCTGCGCGCCGGTTTCAACGGGCTGATGATGCCGGTGCTGGAAGATTCCACCCTGGCCGCGCGCGCCGCCGAAGGCGCCCTGACGGTGAAAGATTTACTGCTCTATTCGGCAGTCTGCGGCGCCGGGCTGGATACCCTGCCCCTGCCGGGCGATGTGACCCTGGAAGCGCTGACCGCCCTGCTGATGGATGTCTCGGCCCTGGCGCTGCGCCTGAACAAACCGCTCACCGCCCGGCTGATGCC
>JAVHNW010000228.1:12032-13242 GCA_036169755.1 bacterium
GGAATGGTTTTTAGGCGGCCATCCGGCAGGCTGAAAGCGCGCACAACTTTGGCATCATAGGCGTTCAAATCCACATCGGCAGCGGCGGCGCTGACCTGTTCGGCAGAGAGAATGCGCCGCGAGAGCGCTTCCAGCGCCGCAGTGTTGAGCGAGTAAACACTGTAATAACTTTCGGCGCGGGCCGAAATCAGGCCGGTTTTCGTGAGTTTGCTCAGATGGTGAGAAACTGTCGGCGCCTTGAGCGCCAACAGCGCCGCCAGCTCTTCCACGCTGTAGGCTTTTTGCGCCAGCAGACCAATAATTTTCAGCCGGTTGGAATCGGCCAGCGCCTTGAAAACATCAATCAATTCTTCGTTTTCGTTCATTGCTTTTCACTCCATAAAATCAATTAGATAAGCGTCTAATCAATTTTATGGATTTTCAGGGCCATGTCAAGCCCATCAGGAAATGAGATTTTTATGACCACACCCCTTGCTGTTTCCACACAGCCTTTGGCAGAACTTACTTTTGAGCAGCTATCCCCAGCGCTGCGCGAGGCCGCCTCGCGCGCCGGTTGGACTGAACTGATGCCGGTGCAGGCGCGCGCCATTCCCTACCTGCTGGCGCGGCGCAGCATGATGATTCAGGCGCGCACCGGCAGCGGAAAAACCGGCGCCTTTCTCCTGCCAATGCTGGAGCGGCTTGAGGCTTCACGCGCGGCCTGCCAGGCGCTGATTCTGGTTCCCACCCGCGAGTTGGCGCGCCAGGTCTGGCAGGAAGCCGAACGCCTGTGCGGCGAGCGGGGGCTGAAAGCCGTCGCCGTCTACGGCGGAGTCGGCTACCAGGCGCAAATTGACGGGCTAAAGCAAGGCGCGCAAATCGTGGTCGGCACGCCGGGGCGCATTCTCGACCACCTGCTGCGGCGCACACTTTCGCTGGAGTCGCTCAAAATGTTGATTTTTGACGAGGCCGACCGGATGCTCTCCATGGGTTTTTACCCCGATATGCGCGAAGTACAGCGCTACCTGCCCCGCCGTGAAATTCATACCTGCATGTTTTCGGCCACTTTCCCTGAAAGCGTGCTGCGCACCGCGCGCGAATTCATCCACGAGCCAGAATTTATCAGCCTGAGCAGCGACCACATTCACGTCACCGACACCCAGCATATTTTCTATGTCGTGGACGGCATGGACAAAGACCGCAGCCTGGAGCGCTGGATTGAGGTGGAACA
>JAVHNW010000229.1:0-2628 GCA_036169755.1 bacterium
GTTGGATTTTATCGGGCGGCTGTTTCTCAATCGGGGTGATTACATCGTTGTCGAGTCGCCCACCTACCTGGGCGCGCTGCAGGCCTGGAACGCCTACGGGGCGCAGTACATCGCCGTGCCCTCCGATGAACATGGCATGATTGTGGATGAGTTGGAAAAAGTGCTGCGAATCGGGCCAAAATTCATTTATGTTTTGCCCAATTTCCAAAACCCCTCCGGCGTGACGATGAGCCTGGAGCGCCGCAAAAAACTGGTGGAAATCGCCGACCGCTACGGCGTTCCAATTGTGGAAGATGACCCCTACGGCCAGTTGCGCTACGATGGCGAACATCTGCCCTCGGTGGTGGCGCTGGACGCGCAATATCGCGGCGACAACGGCACCTACACCGGCAACGTCATCTACCTGAGCACCTTCTCCAAACTGCTGGCCCCCGGCCTGCGCCTGGCCTGGGTGATTGCGCCTCAAGAAGTCATCCGCCGCCTGGTGATGAGCAAACAGGCCGCCGACCTGCACACCTCCACCTTTACGCAGGTGGTGGCCTACGAAGTCGCCAAAGGCGGATTTTTGGATGAGCATGTCAAAATTATCCGCGCCACCTACAAAGAGCGCCGCGATATGATGCTGGAAACGATGGACGAACTTTTCCCGTCCGAAGTGCGCTACACTCGCCCCGAAGGCGGCATGTTTCTGTGGGGCATTTTGCCCGAAACCATGGACGCGGCGGAACTCTTCAAAAAAGCGATTGACAAAAAAGTGGCTTTTGTGCCAGGCGCGGCCTTTCACCCTACCGGCGGCGGAAAAAACACCCTGCGGCTGAATTTTTCCTACTCGCGCCCGGAAATCATCCGCGAGGGCATTACCCGCCTCGGCCTGCTTCTGCGCGAGGAAGTTTCCAGAGACGGGCAGCACAAATAGCGCTGCGATGAATTTCCTTTGTCCGCGCGGCGCCGGTCACTCGACCGGCGCTTTTTTATCGGGCGGGATAAATCTCGCGGCGCAACCTTAACACGAACACCCGTTCCAAAAAATTTAAGTGAAGTGTCAGGTTGGCGGGCGCGGCAAAATGCTATAATCTTGAGCCATGTCCTTCGTTCACCTGCACACCCACACCGTTTACTCGCTACTGGATGGTTTTTCCAACATCAAGAAGCTGGTCAAACGCGCCAAAGAAATGGAAATGCCCGCCCTGGCGATTACCGACCACGGCACGATGTTCGGCGTGGTGGAATTTTATAACGCCGCCAAAGAAGTCGGAGTCAAACCCATCATCGGCGTGGAAACCTACATGGCCGCGCGCGGCATGCAGGATCGCGACTCCAAACTGGATAAAAAGTCCAGCCATCTGTTGCTGCTGGCCGAAAATGAAATCGGCTACAAAAACCTACTCAAAATCACCTCCGCCGCGCAGATGGACGGCTTTTACTACTATCCGCGCATTGACCACGACTTTCTGGCGGCGCACTCCGAGGGGCTGATCGCCACCTCTGGCTGCATGTCCGCCGAAATTCCGCGTCAGCTGCTGGACGAAAAACCCGAAGAAGCCGTGCGCCGCATGAACTGGTACTACGATGTTTTCGGCCCTGAGCGCTTCTACGTGGAATTGCAGCAGCACAACATTGCCGAAATGGTAGACCTGAACCGCCACCTGGTGGAATTGGGCGCCAAATACTCGGCCAAATTTGTCGCCACCAACGATGTCCACTACATCGAACCCGAAGACGCCGATTACCAGGACGTGCTGCTCGCCATTCAGACTGGGAAATTACTCAGCGACCCCGACCGGATGCGCTACGACAGCAAAACGTTCTACCTGCGCTCTCCGCAGGAGATGAGCCGCCTCTTTGCCGAAATTCCAACGGCGCTCAGCAACACCATCGAAATTGCCGAACGCTGCAACGTGGATTTGGGCTTCAAGGGCTACCACCTGCCCGAATTTCCCGTCCCGCCCGAATTTAGCGCGGAAACCTATCTGCGCCACCTGTGCGAAGATGGCCTGGAACGCCGCTACGGCGCGCACAAAGCCGACCCGGAAATCCGCGAGCGGCTGGAATTTGAACTGAACGTCATCCACACGATGGGCTTTGACGCCTACTTTCTCATCGTTTGGGATTTATGCCGCCACGCCCGCGAAAACGGCATCTGGTACAACACGCGCGGCTCCGGCGCTGGCTCGCTGGTGGCCTACTCGCTCTTCATCACATTGGTAGACCCCATCGCGCATCACCTGCTTTTCGAGCGCTTTCTCAACCCGGGGCGCGTTTCCATGCCCGATATTGACCTGGATTTCCGCGATGACCGCCGCTCCGAAATGCTGGTCTACGCCGCTCAAAAATACGGCGATGACAAGGTAGCCCAAATCATCACCTTTGGCACGATGGCCGCGCGCGGCGCCTTGCGCGATGTGGCGCGTGTGATGGATATTCCCATTCCCGAAGTGGACAAGGTTGCCAAACTGGTCCCCAACATCCCCGGCAAACCGATGTCGCTTTCCGAAGCGCTCGACCAGGTGCCGGATTTCAAAACCGCCTATGACAGCGACCCGAAAATCAAAAAACTGGTGGACACCGCCATCCACATGGAAGGCACCGTCCGCAACGCCGGCACGCACGCCGCCGGTCTGGTGATTT
>JAVHNW010000230.1:0-13135 GCA_036169755.1 bacterium
CGCGGCCCGCTTTTTTGGTTAACCCGCCGCTTACAGCGACAGACGCGCGACAATATTCCCGGTTTGCGAATCAGCCTGCAGGGAGGAGAAACCCAATCGGCGGCACAATTTTTGCATCGAGTCATTTTCCGGCGACATGATTGCCATCAGACGCTCAATTTTTTCGGCGCGGGCCACCGCAATCAGACGGCTCAGCAGTTCGGCTCCCAAGCCCTGCCCCTGATAAGCGTCACTGACCAGCATGGTGATGCGCGCCTCTTCTTCGTTGATTTTCATTTTGCTCAATCGCCCCACCCCGATGATGGTCTTTTGTCCATTTTCTTCGGCCTCGATGACCAGGGCAATTTCACGGGCGTAGTCGCAATGGCAAACGCGCGACAGGCGTTCATGCGTCACGCGCTCGCTCAACATCATCGGTGAAAGATAGCGCAGGTACACCGTGCGATCCGAGAGCGCCTCGTGAAAGCGAATCATGAGCGGCTCGTCCTCGGCGCGGATGGGGCGAATGGTCACGCCGCGCCCATCGCGCATTTTCCAGGCGCTGATGTATTTGCGCGGGTAGGCGCGAATGGCAATTTTGGGCAGGGCGCTCTCAGCCACTTCCCCGCCGAACAGGACAACTCTCGCATCCAGGGCCAGCAGGCCATCCGGGGAGGCGATCAGCGGGTTGATGTCGAGTTCCTTGATCCAGCGCTGTTCAACAATTAACTGGCTGAAGCGTACCAGTAGTTTGTCGAGCGCCTCCAGGTTGACGGGTTGGCGTCCGCGCACGCCTTTGAGGGCGGTATAAATTTTGGTGCGTTCCACCATGCGGCGGGCGAGGGTGGTCGTCAGGGGCGGCAGCGCCAGGGCGCGGTCTTTGAAAACTTCCACCAACTGCCCGCCAGTGCCAAAGAGCAGCACCGGGCCAAACTGCGGATCAATGCTGGAGCCGATGATCAACTCGTAGCCTTCCAGTTTAATCATCGGCTGAACGGTGACGCCCAGGAAATGCCCGGCCCCGGCTTTTTCGGTTACCGAGCGGCGAATCGACTCGTAGGCGTTTTTGACGGCGGCGGCGTCCTTCAGGTTGAGCAAAACGCCACCGACATCGGTTTTATGCGAAATGGTTTCGGAATGCAGTTTGAGCACGACCGGGAAGCCCAATTTTTCGGCGTGGGCGGCGGCTTCATCGGCGCTGACAGCGATCAGCGTGGGGGTGGTCGGGATGCCGTAGGCCGCCAGCAGCTGCTTCGACTCGGCTTCCGTCAGCAATGTGCGGCCCGTGGCGCGGGCGTGGGCAATGATTTCTTTGGCTTTTTCGCGGTCGGGCGCGCCTAGGGCGTCATCCGGCAGGCTGGGGGTTTCGTAGAGCGAGCGCAGGTTGTCGGTCGAGTGCCACATGTAGGTAAAAGCGCGGGCGGCGTCATCGGGATATTCAAAGGTGGGAATGCCCGCCTTGTTGAGGATGGCTTCGCCCGCCGCAACTTCCTGACCGCCCGACCAGGAGGCCAGAATCGGTTTGTCGTAGCTTTTGGCGTAGGCTTTGAGCAGTTCGGCGGTTTCGGTGGGGTAAGTCATGGCCTGGGGGGTGAGAATGACCAGCAGGCCATCGCTATTGGCGTCTTGCGCGGAGACTTCCAGCGCGCGGGCGTAGCGCTCTGGGCTGGCATCGCCGATAATGTCAATCGGGTTATTGTGGCTCCAGGCGCTGGGCAAAAATTCGCTCAGTTTTGCCATCGTCTCCGGCGAGACTTCGGCCAATTCACCGCCGGTGGTCAGCAGCATATCGGTTGCCAGCACGCCGGGGCCGCCTGCGTTGGTGAGGATTGTCAGACGCGGGCCTTTCGGGCGCGGTTGACGCCCCAGCACTTCGGCCATGGAGAAGATTTCGCTGATGCTGTTGACGCGCAGCACGCCCGCGCGGCGGAAGGCGGCATCCAGCACCTCGTCCGAGCCGGTCAGCGAACCGGTGTGGCTGGCGGCAGCGCGCGCCGCGCCCTCGGTGCGCCCCGGCTTGATGACGATAATCGGTTTGGTCAGCGCCACCTCACGCGCGGCGGAAAGGAAGGAGCGCGCGTCTCCGATGGTTTCCATGTAGATGACGATGCTTTCGGTGTGCGGGTCATCGCCCAGGTAGTAAATCAGGTCGCCCCAATCCACGTCCAGCATGGAGCCGACCGAGACGAAATGCGAAAAACCAACATTTTCTTTGAAGGACCAATCCAGCACAGCGGTGCATAAAGCCCCCGACTGGCTGATGAAGGCGACTTTGCCTTTGCGCGCCATGCCTGCCGCAAAAGTGGCGTTCAGCCCGCTGATGGGACTCATCACCCCCAGGCAGTTGGGGCCAATCACACGCATTTTGTATTTGCGGGCATTTTCCAGCAGGCGCCTTTCCAATTCAACGCCCTCGGCGCCAATTTCCTTGAAACCCGCCGAAATGACAATCACCCCCTTGACGCCCACTTCGCCACACTCGCTAATCAGGTCGGGGATGGCTGCCGAAGGCGTCACAATCACCGCCAGGTCAATCGGGTCTGGCACATCGCGCACACTGGGATAGGCTTTAATGCCCAGCAGGCTGGGGCGCTTGGGATTAATCGGAAACACCGCTCCGCCAAAAGGGCTGGAGATGAGATTCCATAAAATGGTACGGCCAACCGAACCTTCTTTTTCGGTAGCGCCAATCACCGCCACGTTTTTGGGGGAGAACAAACTTTGCAGCGGATTGGTGGTATACAGGTAAACGTCATGCGCGGGGTCAAGGACGTTCAGCGGACGAACAGGGCTAGCAGTCATTAAAATATCCTTTCAGGAAACTGGCTTGCGCCAGAAGGTTTGTGAAATCGGGCGCAATTATACTTACGAAATCACCCGCTTTTGTCATCTTTTTGGGGTGAATTTTCTCCGCAAAAATGCGTTAAACTTCCCCCATCCCTTCCCGTTCAGGAGTTTTCCCATGAAAATTCGCCCCACCAAAGGCCTGACCTTTGAAGATGTGCTGCTCATCCCACGCCGTTCACCAATTCTATCGCGGCGCGATGTGGACACCTCCACCCGGCTCACCGCGGACATCCGCCTCAACATCCCGGTCATCAGCGCCAACATGGACACCGTCACCGAGGCGGGCATGGCAATCGCCATGGCGCGCAGCGGCGGCATCGGCATTTTGCACCGCTTTATGAGCGTTGAACAGCAGCTGCGCCAGGTGCGTCAGGTCAAACGCGCCCAGGGATTCATGGTCGAAGCGCCCTACACCATTCTGCACAACGCCAGCGTGAAGCAGGCCGCCGAAGAAATGCGCCTGCGCCAGGTGGGCGGACTGCTGGTGGTGGATGATTCCGGCAAATTGGCGGGAATCGTCACCCGCCGAGACCTGCTCCTGGCTCCGGCAGAGGCCCTGCGGCTGGAGCAAATCATGACTCCCCGCCAGCGCCTCGTCACCGCCCGGCCCGGAATCAGCCGCGAGGCCGCGCGCGCCCTGCTCTATCAGCATCGCCTGGAAAAACTGCCCGTGGTGGACGAAGACAATATTCCGCGCGGCCTGATCACCGCCCAGGACGTGGCCGCCCCGCTCGAAAATCCCCTCGCCACGCTGGACGAAAAGGGCCGTCTGCGGGTGGGCGCGGCAATTGGCGTCAGCGACAGCGAAATGGAACGCGCCGCCGCCCTGCTCGAAGCCGGAGCCGATACGCTGGTGCTGGATATTGCTCACGGCCACGCCGACCACTGCCTGAAAATGCTCAAAACCCTGCGCCAAAACTTCCCTCAGGCGCAGTTGATTGCCGGAAATGTCGCCACGCGCGAGGGCGCGCGCGAGCTGGCCGAGGCAGGCGCCAGCGCCATCAAAGTTGGCATCGGCCCCGGCTCGATTTGCACCACGCGCATCGTGACCGGTTTTGGCGTGCCCCAATTAACCGCCATCATCGATTCGGCCCAGGGCGTGCGCGATTCCGGGCGCGATATTCCTGTCATCGGCGATGGCGGCATCCAAAAAGCCGGGGATTTGGTCAAGGCGCTGGCGGCAGGCGCGGAGACGGTGATGATTGGCTCGCTCTTCGCCGGGACGGAAGAGGCGCCCGGCTCACCGGTCATCCGCGATGGGCAAAAAGTGAAGGTGGTGCGCGGCATGGCTTCGCTGGGCGCCACGATGGGCCGCCGCGAAGCCGAGCGCGGTCACGATGAAAGCGCCGAAAGCGCCGAAGATTGGGCCAAGGTTGTGCCGGAGGGCGTGGAGGCGGTCGTGCCGTATCGCGGCCAGGTGAGCGAGGTGTTGACTCAATTGGTGGGCGGCCTGCGCTCTGGCCTCAGTTACGGCGGGGCGCACACCATTTTGGAATTGCAGCAAAACGCCGAATTTATCGAAATCACTCCGGCAGGGATACGCGAAAGCGGCTCGCACGACGTGAGAAAAATGTAGCCGCTGGAGGCCGGGCTTGCGCGTTTTTTTACTCAATCGGCTGATAGAGTGTTCGCAGGCGCCCGCCCAAAAGCAGGGGCACACCCAGCGCCGCCCAACGCTCGTAGTGCGGCGTCAGACGATGCGCTTCGAGGGCCGCCGGGGAGCGGTAAACCTCGTAGAGCAAAAAGTGATTCGGGGAGTCGGCCTGCTCCAGCAGGTCAAACTGCAAGACGCCGGGTTCCTGACGGCTGGCAAGCGCGTTTTCGAGCGCGATTTGCAAAAACTGCGCCCGGTTTTCAGAGGAAACTTGAAGGTGGACAACTTGAATGAGCATGGCATCCTAAAAAAGGGGGGACGTGGGTGAGGGAAAAAACGCGAATCTAACGAGGCATGCACAGTTACGATAATTCAAAAAAGCCCCTCCCCGGCGGGGAGGGGCTGGCCTTTAGCGGTGTAACTTTTCGGCGGCGAGAAAACTCAATCCTTTTTCGGTCAGGGCGCGGGCGGTGTCGTTGGCCGCGTCCACCTTGTCGAGGAAGTTGGTTTGCAGGGCATCCCAGTCGCCGCTTTCGATGACTTCGCTTTTGTCGCGGAAGTAATCGAGAATATCGGAGGGATGCGGGCGCTCCGAATCGGTTTCCGGGTTGCCGCCCTCATGCTTGGCAGAAATGTTCGGCACATGGTCGGCCAGTTGAACCAGTTCGGCGCGGCGGTTGTAGGGCTGGCGCACGATGGATTTCCAGGTCTCGGTGATGTGATGCTCGAAGCGCACCGCGTTTTCAAAACCCAGCGCCTGGCGGAACTGCGCTGTGATTTCGAGGGTCTCATTGTTGACGGAATTCGACCAGTTGAAACCAATCAGCGGGGTGCTGCCGTCATCGCGGCTGAAGAGTTTGGCCGCCAGGAGCGTCCACAGGGCGGCGTAGGGATTGTCGTTGCCCATGAAAACCGAAATCTTGAATTCAATATCAATGCCCAGGCGGTGCAGCATGTAGCCCGCCAGCACTGTGCCGGGGTTGATGTTCAACACTTCGCGCAGGCCGTAGGTGGTGTAGTAGTAGAGAAATTCGTCCACCCATTTGAGCGGGTAGTGGTTGGGCTGGCCGACTCCGCCAAAGTAGCCGGTGATGGTGGCCGGGCCGCCCAGGTGGACGTTGGAACCGTCCGTGCCTTTGGTGTCGAGGGTTTCCACAAACGAAGCGCCCATGATTTCGAGCGCGGCGACTATCGCGGGCAGGTCGCCATCGGCTTCGGATTCTTTCATCTTGCGGACGGCGATGAAGCGGCCCGGAATCAGCGTGCGGTTGGCAATCGCCCGCTCGGCCATGACTCGCACCCAGGGGAAGTATTGCAGGGCCGAGACTTCGAGGGTCACGGCGAAGTCATCGCGGAAGCTGGTTTTATCGGCTTTGGCGCCCAGCACGCCGCGGCGATAGTCGGCAATTGGGATAAATTTTCCAGCGTCCCGCTGTTCCGTCAGCCACTGCAAATCTTTCAGGTAGGCGGGGCTGCGTTCCTCCACTTTTTTGAGCAGGTTGGGAAGTTTTCGCGCTTCGGCGGCTTTGGCGTTGATTTGTTCGGGCGTGCCGTATTTTTCCACCACTTTCAGAAAGTCAGTGACTGCGCGTGTGTCGGGGTTGAGCAAAACCGCGTTGATGGCGTCCAGGCGGTCGGCGGGAATGGCAAAAAGGGAGCGCAAATCGGTGGTCATGATTTATCCTTTTTGCAGCAGTCGCAGTCACAATCACAATCGCAGTCATCGTCTTCCTGCACCAATTTTTCCAGTTCGGCAAACTGCTCATCCTTCATGCCGAACCAGTTTTCGGGCTGTGGAAACTGTTTGCCGATGACTTCGTCGTGATAGGTTTTCAGGCCGTTGAGAATGACTTCTCCGGCGTTGCCGAAGACTTTTGCCATTTTCGGCTTGAATTTCGGGTAGAGGCCAAACATGTCGTGGTAAATGAGCAGTTGGCCGTGCGCATCTGGGCCGGAACCCAGGCTCATGATGATGCAGTTTTCGGCGCGTTCGGTAATCATTTTGCAGAGGCGGTCGGGCACCATTTCGAGCAAAATCATGCAGGCCCCGGCTTCTTCCAGGATTTTGGCATCATCGAGGATGCGCTTGGCGAGGCGGGCGTCCTTGCCCTGCACCTTGAATCCGCCCAGCGCCGAGACGGACTGCGGCGTCAGCCCCAGGTGGCCGATGGCGGGGATGCCTGCGTCCACAATTCCGGCGATGCGGTCGGCCATGGCGGCGCCGCCTTCGAGTTTGATGGCGTCACAACCGGCTTCGGCCATGAAACGCCCGGCGTTGCGGATGGCATCTTCCACGGAAGCCTGGTAGCTCATGTAGGGCATATCGCCGACCACAAAGGCGGTTGGCGCGCCGCGCCGCACCGCGGCGGCATGGCGAATCATATCTGCCATCGTCACCGGCAGGGTGGAGTCAAAGCCGAGCATGGTCATGCCCAGGCTGTCGCCCACCAAAATCATCTCAATTCCGGCCTGCTCCTGCAGGTAGGCGGTCGGATAATCGTAGCAGGTCAGCCAGGTGATGGGTTCGCCTTTGGCAAGCTTGTCAAAAAGATACGGCAGGGTAATTTTTTTACGTCCTTCGAGTGCCATTTTTCCTCCGTTGGGGATGGGTTGGAAATCATTTTGAGTATAGCCCCATTCTCACCCTCAGGGCAAATGACAAAAATCACCAATCTGGCCCCAGGCTTCCCTTGACAGAAAATAGTTAATCCATAAAATAGTTTTACTTATTAACTGTTTACCCGGCGCTCTTCTCATGACCCTCATCGAAAAATTTTGGGAAAGTGTTCCCGCCGCGTGGTTTGTCACCCGCGAAAAAATTCGCTCCGCCGCCGCAGAACAAGTCGGCCTGACGGTGGAACAGTTCCAGGTGCTGAGGCGCATCCGGCGCGGAATCGACTCTGTCAGCGCCATCGCCGCCGACAAAAGTTCCAGCCGCCCGGCGGTCAGCGCCGCCGTGGACGGGTTGGTGACGCGCGGCCTGGTGACGCGCCAAACCGACCAGCGTGACCGCCGCCACATTCACCTGGCGCTGACTCCCGCCGGGCAAAATGCGCTTTCCGCCATCTACGAGCAAAGCGAAGCCTGGCTGGCGCAGCGCTTTGCGCTGCTGACTCCCGCCGAACAGGAACAGCTCCAGACCGGCATGGAACTGCTGCGCAGGGTAATCGCCACACGGTAGCCGGGCCGCGCCTTCTCATTTTCCACCATCCAACTCCCATGTCTCTTTTTCGTCTGCGTTTTGCCATTCAGCCTTACCTGCTCCAAATTGCGGCCTCGGCGCTTAACCTGCTGGGGCTGACCGCGCTCAGTTTGTATATGCCGCGCATCATGCGCGATTTGATTGACCAGGGGCTTTCACGCGGTGACAGCCGCCTGGTGATTCAATCGGCCCTGCTTTTGCTTTTGCTGGGGCTGCTGACGGCTGCCCTCTCGGGCCTGCAGCGCTATCTTTTGGAATGGATTGCCGGGCATGTCGGCTATGATTTGCGCAACCGGCTCTACGACCATATCCAAAACCTGTCTTTTTCCTTTCACGACCACGCCCAAACCGGCCAGTTGATTTCGCGCTGCATTGAAGATGTGCGCGCCGTGCAAAATTTCATCGGCGGCTCACTGGTGGAACTGGCGCAGCTGGTTTTTCTGATTATCGGCGCCATCAGCATCATGCTCGCCACCAATGTGACTCTGACGCTGATTGGGATTTTGCCCATCCTGCCCATGATTTGGCTGACTTTTGATTTTGGCCATCGCATCACCGCCATGTTTTTCAACGTGGATAACCGCCTGGGCGATTTGTCGGCCCGGCTGCAGGAAAACGTCAGCGGGGTGCAGGTGGTACGCGCTTTTGCGCGCGAAGACTACGAAATGGAACGCTTTGACGAATCCAATCGCGCCTATTATGACGCCCGCATCCGCGTCATCAGCACCTGGGCGGTGGTCATGCCCACCACCGATTTTCTGGTGACCGTCTGCACCATTCTCATTTTATGGTTTGGCGGCAGCATGGTCTTGCGCGGCGAATTGAGCGTGGGCGAGTTGGTGGCCTTCAATGCCTACATTTTGATGCTGGCCGCCCCGGCGCAGCAGCTGACCAACCTGGTCAACGCCGCCGGAGAAGCCAGCGCCGGGGCGCAGCGAGCGCTGGAAGTGCTGGATACGCCCTCCGCCATCGTCTCGCCAGCCGATGCGGTCACGCTGCCCGCGTTACGCGGCGAGGTCGAATTTCGCGGGGTGGCGCTCAATTATCAGGACGAGAAACAGGCCTCGCTGAGCGCAATCAACCTGAAAGTGGCGCCGAATCAACTCATCGCCCTGATTGGCGCGACCGGCAGCGGCAAAACCTCCCTGGTGAATCTCATCCCCCGTTTCTACGACGTGACGGATGGCGAAGTGCTGGTGGACGGCGTGGACGTGCGCCGCGCCAACCTGACCAGCCTGCGCCGACAAATTGGGCTGGTGCTGCAAACTTCGCTGCTCTTTTCCGACAGCCTGAAGGCCAACATTGCCTATGGCCGCCCGGATGCCAGCGATGAGGAAATTTTCGCCGCCGCCAAAGCTGCCCAGGCCCACGATTTCATTCTCGGCTTTCCGCAGGGCTACGAGACGATGGTCGGCGAGCGCGGCGTCACGCTTTCGGGGGGGCAGCGTCAGCGGGTGGCGATTGCGCGCGCGCTGTTGATGAACCCGCGCATTTTAATTTTGGACGACTCGCTTTCCAGCGTGGATACGCAAACCGAGCAGCTCATTCAGGAGGCGCTCGACCAGTTGATGGAGGGCCGCACCACCTTCGTCATCGCCCACCGCCTAAGCACCGTGCGCCGCGCCGATTTAATCGTGGTGATGGATCAGGGCCGAATTGTGGAAACCGGCAGCCACGCCGAGCTGCTGGCGCGCGGCGGGCTGTACAAAGAAATTCACGACATTCAATTGAGCGCATAACCCATGACAACCATCACGCCTCCCGCCTACGTTACCCAATCGGAAGAATTGTACGATAAAGGCCTCGACCCGCAGGTTGCCCGGCGGTTAATGAAGTTCATTCTCCCCTACAAGTGGCAGCTGCTCTTTTCGGCGGCGCTGATGCTGGTGGCGACGGCCTCCTCGGTGATTGGCCCCTACCTGGTCAAAATCGCCATTGATGACGGGCTGAACGCCCACAACCCGCTCGCCCTGCGCAACACTGTGCTTTTTTACCTGGCTGCCGCCATCATCCGCTGGGGATTTATTTATTGGCGCGTCAAAATTATGGCGCTGGTTGGTCAATCCGTTATTTACGACCTGCGGAAAATGCTTTTCGCCCACCTGCAGCGTCTTTCGTTGGGTTTTTACTCGCGCTACAGTGTCGGGCGAGTCATCACGCGCGTCATCAATGATGTTGAAACCCTGCGCGAATTCATCACCTGGGCCGTGCTGGCCATCGCCCGCGATCTGTTCGCCCTGGTGGGCATTATCCTCGCCATGCTGACGCTCAACGTCAAACTTTCGCTGCTTACTTTCATTACCCTTCCGCTGATGTTATTGGCTACGCGCATCTACCGCCGCTCGGCGCGGCTGGCTTATCGCAAGGTGCGGGCCGCCATTGCGTGGGTCAATTCGGTGCTGGCCGAGAACATCAACGGCATTCGCGTGGTGCAGGCCTTCAGCCGCCAGGGCTACAACTACGACCATTTCAGCCAGGTCACCAACCGCTATCACCTGCAAACGCTTCTGCACGCGGCCAGGGTGGCGGCCTCCTTCCTGCCGGTAGTGGATGTGCTGGGCGCACTGGCAACCGCCGCCGTTGTCTACATCGGCGGGACAGCCGTGCTGGGCGAATCAATTACTGCCGGGGTGCTGGTCGGTTTTGTGCTGTACATTGACCGCTACTTCGACCCCATCCGCGACCTGTCGCGCCGCTTCGACACTCTCCAATCGGCGATGGCGGGCGGCGAGCGCATTCTGGCGCTGCTGGATACTGAAGTGGAAGTGAAAGACTCGGCAAACGCGCTGGAACTGCCCGCCATTCGGGGCGAAGTGCGCTTCGATAATCTTTCCTTCCATTATTCTGATGACCCGGCGCTGGTTCTGCGCGACATCCGCCTGACCGTTCCGGCGGGTTCCACTGTCGCCCTGGTGGGCGAAACCGGCGCCGGAAAAACCACCCTGGTCAAATTACTTTCACGCTTCATGGACCCAAGTTCTGGGCGGCTGCTGGTGGACGGCCACGATTTGCGGCTTATTACCCAAAATTCTCTGCGCCGACAAATGGGCGTGGTTTTGCAGGATCCCTTTCTCTTCAACGGCTCGGTCAGGGAGAATATTAAATTTGGCCGATTGGAGGCCTCAGACGCCGAAGTCCAGACCGCGGCGGAAGCCGTTGGCGCACACGAGTTTATTTTGCGGCTGAAAAATGGCTACGAAACCTCCGTCGAGGAGGGCGGGGTCATGCTCAGCGTTGGGCAGCGCCAGCTGATTTCCTTCGCCCGCGCGCTGCTGGCCGACCCGCGCATCCTCATCCTGGATGAGGCCACTTCCAGCGTGGATACCCAAACGGAGCAGGTCATCCAAAAGGCGCTGGCGCGGCTCTTTCAGGGGCGGACTTCCTTCGTCATCGCGCACCGTCTCAGCACCATCACCAGCGCCGATTTAATCGTGGTGATTGAGGACGGCACTATTCTCGAACAAGGCACGCATGCCGAACTGCTCGCCCGGCATGGAAAATATTACAGTCTGTATCAAACCGGTTTTCAAGAGTAGCCGGGTTGAAGGCGCCGATAAAAAAAGACCACCCTGGCGGATGGTCTTTTTTTATCAGCGCGAAGAAATTACTCTTCGGCTTCTTCCTTCTTCTTCTTCTCCACCAGGGACGGTTCCACCGCAGCCACGGCTTCAGCCGCTGCCGCTTCCGCAGATTCTTCCGCCGCGGTGCCGGTGGCAATCACCACGCCATCGTTCATGTCGGAAAGCATTTCCACATTCTTCGGCAAGACAATATCGCGCACATGCAGCGCATCGCCCACCTGCTTCAGCCCGCTGATGTCGAGGTCAATCCGCTCCGGCAGGTCGCCCGGCAGGGCTTCGATTTCGACTTCTTCCATGTTGTGAACCAAAACGGCACTGAAATCCTTGACCGCCGGGGCAACGCCCAGCAGGTGAACCGGCACCCACGCGCGGATTTTCTCCGTCAGCGAAACCGCCTGAAAATCAACGTGGATTAAATTGCCTTTGATGTAGTTTTTCTGTTTTTCGCGCACCAGGGCGGCGATTTTCTTGCCTTCCAGGTCAACCGTGACGATGCTGGAGGAAGTCAGACGCGGGATGAGTTTCCCCGCATCGTGCGCGTCCATCTGAATGGCAACCGGCTCCACATTGTGGCCGTAAATCACGCCGGGAAGTTGACCGGCGCGGCGCAAGGCGCTGACCTGTTTGCCAATAATTGAACGTTTGGTGGCTTTAATAACAATCTTTTCCATCGAATTTTCTCCTTGGGCGCCTCTCACCCCAAAAGTTGGGGTTACCTTCGCCCGCTAATGTCGCAGACCACGCGGCCCGCGCAATTGACTATCGTTTTTTGCCGAACAACAAGCGCCCAGCCAGCAAAATCAGCCCAGCCACCGCACCGCCGAGCAGCCCCACCAGGATGGCCTGGCGCGTGTCCAAAAGCGTTTCCACCGGCCCGGTGATTTCGCTGCCCAGCACCAGCCCGGCGCGAATGGATACGGCCTGGATTCTCCGCCCGGCAACCAGCCCGGCGGAGAGGTCGCCCGCCTGAACGCTTTCGCCGTACAGGGCGAGCGCCCGCCCCTGCAAGTGGAGGTGCCTGGAGCGCGAAAGCCCCAGCGCTGAATGATTCAACTCGACCGAACCGGCGTTGACCATTCCCAGCAGCGCGCGCTGCGCCTGAACTTTTTCTGCCTGCAGGTTGGCGGCGCTGGAATTGTCCATATCCACTTCCGCAGCCGTGACATTTACCAAATCTGACTGTGTCGCCCGCACCATTTCTGCCCGCACTGATTCGACACTGGTCTGATGCAGGTTGACCACCTGTGGAAAATCATTTTCGGAAAGTTCATTTTCGGGCATGACGGGCCTCCGGGCGAAAAACGCGCCTCCAGTCGGAGGCGGTGAGCAGGGATTTTAGCGGGTTGACTCAATTCCGTCAAGGACAGAGCGGCAAACAGCCGGGCTAACGCCCAAAACGCCCGGCAATTCGCAAAATGTCGAACCCTTCTGCAAAGGGTTTTTCGGCCAGGGCGCCATGCCGCACCATGATGGCGCGAGTCAGTTCGTCATTGAAATAATATTTGTCGCGGTAGGTTTCGTATTGCGAAAGTGCCTCGATTTTGGCGTTGACATCCGCCTCGCTGACTTCCGCCAGAAAATGCGGGAAAAAGCCATACGAGGAGCGCACAACATCGAAGCCCAGCACGGTGATACCGCGAAAAGCGCGCAGCGATTCTTCGGTGATGGTATTGTGATCCTGGTGAACGTCCTGGCGGCTGTGCACGAAAATTAAATCCGGGTCAAAATCGCGGCGCAGTTTGAGAAAATATTCCAAAATTTCCTGGCGCGAATCGGGGAAAATGCGCGTGGTGAAGGGGCCAAAAATGACTTTCTCGCGCGGCACGCCCAAAATTGCCATCGAGCGCAAATGCTCCCCGGCCACATTTTTGAGGGTCGGGTTTTTCTGGTTATCCGAAAGGGTCACGCACAAAATTTCGGTTTGGGACGCAA
>JAVHNW010000231.1:0-2610 GCA_036169755.1 bacterium
CGGCGACGGCGTGAACGTCTTCGGGTCTTCGGCGTTGATGCGGCATTCGATGGCCGCGCCGTTGATTTTGACATCCTCCTGGCGGTACTGCAGCGGGCGTCCGCGCGCGATGCGCAGCTGCTCTTTGACGATGTCAATGCCGGTCACCAATTCGGTGACCGGGTGTTCCACCTGCAGGCGGGTGTTCATTTCCAGAAAATAGAAATTGCGATCCTTATCCACCAAAAATTCAATCGTTCCGGCGTTGACGTAGTTGACGGCCTGCGCGGCTTTGACGGCCACATCGCCCATGCGCTGGCGCAGGTCCTCGTCCATGAACGAGGAGGGCGACTCTTCGACCAGTTTTTGGTGGCGGCGCTGAATGGAACATTCGCGCTCGTTGAGGTGAATCACGTTGCCGTGTTCATCGGCCAAAATTTGAAATTCGATGTGGCGCGCGCCTTCGACCAGTTTCTCCAGGTAAACATTGCCATCGCCGAAAGCGGATTCGGCCTCGCGCCGGGCAGATTTGAGCAGTTCCGGCATTTCTTCCAGCGAGATGACTTCGCGCATGCCCTTGCCGCCGCCGCCAGCGGTGGCTTTAATCAGCAGGGGAAAACCGATTTTTGGGGCGACTGCCAGCAGGTCGGCATCGCTCAGGTTGCCGACATCTTCGGTGCCTGGCACAACCGGTACACCCGCTTTGCGCACGGTTTCGCGGGCGGTCATTTTGTCGCCCATGGCGGCGATGGAGGAGGGCTTTGGCCCGATGAAAGTGATGCCTGCATCCAGGCAGGCCTGAGAAAAATCTTCGCGCTCGGCCAGAAAGCCGTAGCCGGGGTGGATGGCGTCTGCGCCGCAGGCCTTGGCAATGGCGAGCAGTTTATCGGCCCGCAGGTACGATTCGCGCGAGGGGGCCGGGCCGAGCAGGTAGGCTTCGTCTGCCAGGCGGACGTGCAGGGCCTGCCGGTCGGCCTCCGAGAAGACGGCCACTGTTTCCAGCCCTACCTCGCGGCAGGCGCGGATGACGCGGACAGCAATTTCACCGCGATTGGCTATCAAAACTTTGTTAAACATGAAAGCTCCTGGGAAAGTACAGAGGACGGGGAGACAAGGAACAAGTACAAACGAGCTTGTCTACCTCCTACAACGGAATATTCCCGTGTTTTTTAGCCGGGTTGGCGTCTCTTTTGTTTTGCAGCATTTCCAGCGCGTTGATCAGGCGTGCGCGGGTTTCGCGCGGCTCGATGACATCGTCAATGTAGCCGCGTTCTGCCGCCACAAAGGGATTGGCGAATTTCTCGCGGTATTCCTTCACCAGTTCGGCCTTGCGTGCCGCTGGGTCTTCGGCTTTTTCCAATTCCTTGCGGAAGACGATGTTGACCGCGCCATCCGGCCCCATCACCGCGATTTCGGCATTCGGCCAGGCCAGGTTGACATCGCCGCGAATGTGCTTGGACGACATGACGCAGTACGCGCCGCCGTAGGCTTTGCGGGTGATGACCGTCAATTTCGGCACGGTCGCCTCGCAGTAGGCGTAGAGTAATTTTGCGCCAGAGCGGATGATGCCGCCGTGTTCCTGCGTTACGCCCGGCATGAAACCGGGCACATCTTCAAAGGTGATGATGGGTACGTTGAAGGCGTCACAAAAGCGGATGAAGCGCCCGGCCTTCTCGCTGGCGTCAATATCCAGCACGCCCGCCAGCACCGCCGGTTGATTGGCGACAATCCCCACGCTGTGACCGCCCAGCCGGGCAAAACCGACCACCACGTTCATGGCGTAATTTTCGTGAATCTCGAAAAACTCACCACCATCCATAATCAGCCGGATGACTTCTTTGATGTCGTATGGCTTGCCGGGGTCGGCGGGGATGATGGCATCGAGGGCCTCATCGGCGCGCAGCGGGTCGTCCCCGCTGTTGACATACGGCGGGTCTTCCATGTTATTCTGCGGCAAATAGCCCAAGACTTTGCGGATGAGGTAGAGCGTATCCGCTTCGCTGTCGGCGGCCAGGTGACACACGCCCGATTTTTCGCTGTGAATGCTGGCTCCGCCCAGGTCTTCAAAGGAAACTTCCTCGTGCGTCACGGTCTTGACCACTTCGGGCCCGGTGACGAACATGTACGAAGAGCCGCGCGTCATAAAAATCAAATCGGTCAGCGCGGGCGAGTAAACCGCTCCGCCAGCGCAAGGTCCCATGATGGCCGAAATTTGCGGAATGACGCCGCTTGCCAGGGTGTTTTGCAGGAAAATATCCGAATATCCGGCCAGGGAAACCACGCCTTCCTGAATGCGCGCCCCGCCGGAGTCGTTCAGCCCAATGACGGGCGCGCCGTTTTTCATCGCCATCTTCATCATTTTGACGATTTTTTCAGCGTGAACTTCGCCCAGTGAGCCGCCAAAAACGGTGAAATCCTGCGAGTAGACGTAGACCAGCCGCCCGTCAATCGTTCCCCAACCGGTGACAACGCTGTCGCCGGTGAACTTTTGTTTTTCCAGGCCAAAATCATGCGTGCGATGCACCACAAACGGGTCCATCTCGCGGAAGGAACCCTTATCCAGCAGCAGGTCAATCCGCTCGCGGGCGGTCAATTTGCCGCGGGCGTGCTGCGCCTCAATGCGCTCGGCCC
>JAVHNW010000232.1:0-4927 GCA_036169755.1 bacterium
AAGATGATGGCTCATCAAATTTTATTATCCAAAATGCAGGATTAGTCGCCGCCACACACCTGACTTCTGGGATGAGCCACGGCACTTTTTGCGGGAAAATCCTGGTTCTATGCTATAATGCCGCTCGTTAATTCGCCCGCAAAATCAGCGGGTGCTTTCCGCCCCCGGCCAGGCCCACGGCCCGTGTCTGGGAGCAATCCCGAGGAAAGGAGGTTTCCCTGCTATGCGTCACTATGAATTGGTTTGTATCTTCCACTCCGACCTGGACGAAAACGCTTTTAAAGGTGTTGTCGAAAAAGTCGGCGCGTGGATTACCGAATCTGGCGGCAGCGTGGACAATGTTGATGTTTGGGGCCGGCGCCGTCTGGCTTATCGCATCAATAAACAGCGCGAAGGTCAGTATGTGCTGTTCAGCGCCACGCTCGACCCCGCCGCCACCGCAGAACTGGAACGCAATCTGCGCTTCCAGGAATCTGTTGTGCGCTCGATGCTCACCCTTGTTGCCTAATTAATTCTGTCGAACAGTTTTGTGGAGGAACCTGCCATGAGCCGTGGCTTAAACAAAGTCATGATCATCGGCCATCTGGGCCGCGAACCTGAAATGCGCTACACTCCCTCTGGGCGGCCTGTCACCACTTTCACGGTGGCTACCAGCCGCTCTTGGAATACCGTAGATGGCGAGCGTCATACCGAAACCGAGTGGTTTAACATTGTTGCCTGGAGCAACCTGGCGGAAATTTGCAAGCAATATCTCACCAAGGGTCAGCAGGTCTACATCGAAGGTCGCCTGCAAACCCGCCGCTGGGAAGACAAAGAAGGCGGTAAACACAGCAGTGTCGAAGTGGTCGCCAGCGAAATGATGATGCTGGGCGAGCGCAAAGACAGCAGTCACCCGACCGCCGAAATGGACTCCCCTGAAGCCTCCCCTGACGACAGCGAGGACGAGTTTCCCTTCTAATCCATCCCCTTTCACACGGAGTAAACGTCCATGGACGATGTACGCGAACAAGAATCCGGGCAAGGTGGCGAGCGCCGTTTTTTCTCACGGCCAAAAATCTGCCAATTCTGCGCAGACCAGCGCCTTGTCATTGATTACAAAAATGTTGATATGCTTCGGCGCTTTGTGACCGAAGAAGGCAAAATGCGCCCGCGCCGCCAAAGCGGCAACTGCGCCAAACACCAGCGCGAGGTCGCCGCGGCGGTCAAACGCGCCCGCCAGATTGCGCTTCTGCCCTACGTCTACGAAGGGCGGGACGACTAATCCGTCCTTTTGGGGCATGGGTTTCGCCCATGCCCCAAATTTTATATCCCATGTCAAATAACTCACGCATTACCAATAAGAAACATGTGGCGCATGCCGAAGTGGTGCGCCGCCAGAGCCAGCTGATTCAATACATCGCCATCGCAATTATTGCGGTGGTGGTACTCATGGTGGCCTATGGCATTCTCTCTTCAACGATTTTGCTCCAGTATCGCAGTGTCGCCACCGTCAACGGCGAGCGTATCACCGCCGGAGAATTTCAGGGGCGCGTCAAACTTCAGCGCGGCCAACTCATCAATCAGTTTCAGCAATATTATCAATTTGCCCAAATGTTTGGCTCACAAGACCCCATGCAAGACCCCAACTTTGGTCAGACCTTGACGAACATTGCTCAGCAGTTACAACAACCCGAAACAGTTGGTCAGGGCGTGCTGGATTTGCTGATTGATGAGCGCCTGATTCGTCAGGAAGCCAAAAAGAGGGGCATTTCTGTCAGCGCCGATGAGATTGAAAAAGCCATGCGCGAGCAGTTCCGCTACTACGCAGACGGAACGCCGACTGAAGCCCCAACCGCCACCGCCTTCGCCACCAGCGCCCCGGCCACACTCAGCCCGGCGCAACTGGCATTGGTCACCATCACGCCCACCGCCTCGCCGCTTCCCAGCCTGACGCCGACCGCCACCCTCGAGATTACCTCCACCCCCACCGCCGCGCCGACTGCCACGCTGGCCCCCACCCAGGGGCCGACTTCCCTGCCGGAACCGACCGCCACGCCCTACACGCTGGAAGGCTACCAGACGCGAGTCGCCGATTCGATGAGCAGCCTCGGCACCAGCACCGGCCTCAACGAAAAGGATTTCCGCGCCCTGGTCGAAAGTGGCCTGCTGCGCGAAAAAGTGATGGCCGAAATCGTCAAAGACCTGCAGCCCTCAGATGACTACATCTGGGCCCAGCACATTCTGGTCGCCACCGAAGCGGATGCCCAGGCCGTCATTGACCGCCTCAACAAGGGCGAAGATTGGAACAAAATCGCCGCCGAACTTTCTCAGGATACCTCCAACTCCAAAAATGGCGGCGACCTGGGTTACTTCGGCCATGGCGCCATGGTCGCCCCCTTTGAAGAGGCCGCCTTTGCGCTGACCGAAATCGGCCAAATCAGCGCCCCCGTCCAATCCGACTTCGGCTGGCACGTCATCCGCCTGCTGGGACGCGAACAGCGCCCGCTGACCGCCGACCAATTTACCAAACTCAAGCAAAGCACCTTCACCAAATGGCTGAAGGACCTGCGCGATGCTTCCACCGTCACCACCGAGGACGTCTTCTGGAAACAAATCGTCCCCACCGAGCCGGTTTTGCAATAACCGCCCGCAGCCCAAAAGATGGAGAAACCCCGGTTTCTCCATCTTTTTATTTTCCAACACTTGACACCCCCCGCCCCAAGAGGCAAAATCAACCCATGTCCCCTCAACGCTGGTTTTTCTTTCTGCTCTCCATTCTGGCGGGAATTGGCCTGGGCCTGTTTTACGGCTGGAAAATCAACCCCGTGCAATTTGTAGACACCGCCCCCAACAACCTGCGCCCCGATTTTCGCGCCGACTACGCGCTGATGATTGCCGAAACCTATCAGTTGGAGCAAAATCCCCAAAGCGCCGCGCGCCGCCTGGCCCTGCTCGGCGCGCAGCCGCCCGCCGAAATCGCCGCCAGCGCCTTGCAATTTGCGCGATCCAACGGCTACGATGAACAGGATATTCAACTCCTGCAGAAATTAACCCTCGCCCTGCAAGTTTTTGCCCCCGCCGGGAGCGCGCCATGAACAAATCTGGCCACTGGTACCTGCTCACCGGGCTGATGCTCGGCCTGGGCCTCGGCCTGCTCTACGCCTGGTGGATTGCCCCGGTCAATGTACAGGATAACGCCGCCCCCGCCTCGCTGCGCGCCGATTTTCAAGACGAATATCGCCTGCTGACGGCCTCGGCCTACGCCGCCAACGGCAACCTGGCCCGCGCCCGCGCCCGGCTGACTCTGCTCAGCGGCGACCCGCTGACAGCGTTGGCGGAGCAGACCCGCCGCTTAATGGCCGCCAACGCCCCGGCAGAATCGGTGCGCCTGCTGGCTGCGCTGGCTCAAGCCCTGCAAGTTCCGCCCACCGCAGCGCCGCTCACCAGCGGCGGCGCCACCCTCGCCGCGCCCGCCGCCCAACCGGCGGCGACTCTCGATGACGCGGCTTTTGCCCCGCCAGTGACTCAGGCCGCCACCCAGGCCGTATCCGCCTCGCCCACCTTTCCGCCGTTCATTTTGCAGACCGCCACGCCGCGTCTGCAGCGCGCGCCCAGCGCCACGCCCGGCGCGCCCTTCGCCCTGTTGGAGCAGACCTCCTTCTGCGCGCCAGAGCGCCCCGGCCTGCTGGAAATCATCCTGCGCAACGCGGCAGGCGACCCGGCAGTTGGTGTTTCCATCACCATCATCTGGCCGGGCGGCGAGGAAACTTTTTTCACCGGGCTAAAGCCAGACCTGGGCGGCAACGGTTACGCCGATTTTGTGATGACGCCCGGCGTGGACTACAGTTTGCAATTGAGCGAAAACGCCACCCGTCTCACCGGCCTGCTGACGCCGGATTGCTCCGGCGGGGGCGGCCTCTACCCCGGCGGAATTCATCTGGAATTTCAACAGCCATGATATTTTTGGCCTCGCGCAGCGGGTGATTGCAAAATCACCCGCTTTTTGTTCTGAAATCCCCCTTTCATGACCGGGCAATTAATGACAAAGTGGACAAGTTTTGGTAAATTATTCTTATCCATTTTTAATCAAATTCTTTTATGACCTCTGCCCAACCGTTGCGCCGCGTTCTGATTATTTCTGCCAACCCACTCTTCCGCGAGGGTCTGCGCAAAATTTACGCTGGAAAATGGCAGGGGCGCGCCGAAATTGTCGCCACGCCCGCCAATATGGACGAGGCCCGCGCGGCCATTCAACAGTACCGCCCAGCCCTGGTGATTGTGGATTACGATGACAAAACCATCAATCGTGTCGAATTTATGGAGCATTTTGTTTCTGAAGATGCCCCGATGCAAGTAATGCTGGTTTCGCTGGGTCAATCGGGCGAGGTGTTGCTTTACAACCGCAAGCGTCTGACGCCCGCTCAGGCCGAAAATTGGAATCCCTGGCCTGAGTAATTTTTAACTGTACGCTGTACGCCCCACTATTTGTTTTGAGGAGAAGCCGTATGCGAGATTTGAAACATTACCTGAGCATTGCCGCGTTGACAGCCTTGATGACCGTCCTGGTTTATCAGGGCATGGTCAACGCCCATCTGCTGCCGGTGCAAGCCAGCGCCCAATCACTGGATATTGACTGGCTCTTCAACCTGCAATACAAATTCATCGCTTTTTTCTTCGCGTTGATTGTCGTGCCGATTGGCTACAGTTTGGTCGTTTTCCGCCGCCGCGTGGGTGACACCAGCGATGCCGAGCATGTCGAATCCAACACCCCGCTCGAAATCGCCTGGACGATTGTTCCGCTGGTGATTGTCGTCTGGCTGGGCTACATCGGCGCGGATAACCTGGCGCGCATCAACGCCGCCGACCCGAATGCCCTAGAAATCAACGTGGTTGGCTTTCAATGGAAATGGCGCTTCGACTATCCCCAGGGCTTTTCCTCCGACACGCT
>JAVHNW010000232.1:5027-13070 GCA_036169755.1 bacterium
CTTTATGAAATCCCTTCTTCAACCTGGTGGAATGCGCGGCCTGTTTTGGATGGCGCTCGGCCTGTTGGCCGGGCCGCAAGCCCTGGCGCTGCTGCAATTTCTCGCCACGAAAAAATACAATCCCTTTGACGTTGGTTCCTGGGTATTGGGAAGCGTTGTCGCCCTGCTGGCATTTTTTGTCGGCGCGGGCGGAAAGCAAGTTTTTGGTCTGGGGTTGATGCGCGGCCTGGGCTGGCAGCTTCTCGGCACGCTGGCGGGCGGCTTTTTTGTCGAACTGCTGCGCGCCCTTTTGCCGGAGATGGAACCCTTCGGCAAGTTCGGTTTCTCCGAACCGGGCTGGGTCTTCGGCGCGCTGGTCGGCACGATTTCCTTCCTGGCCGGGGTTGGCGCGCTCAGCGATTGGTTTAAGTGGGCCAAAGGCGAACCTGCCTCCGAACATCATCACGACCCGGCGGGCTGGCAAAAATATTTTGGCGTTTCGCTCGACCACAAGGTCATCGGCGTGCAGTACACGTTTACCTCGCTGTTTCTGCTCAGTTACGGCGGTTCATTTGCCCTGCTTTTCCGCACCGAATTGGCAAAATCGGGGATGCAGTTCCTCGACCTGAATGTTTACAACACGCTGATGGGTTTGCACGGCATGGTGATGATTGTCTCCATCCTGCTGGGGATTGCGGGCGTGATTAATTATCTCGTCCCGCTGATGCTTGGCGCGCAGGACATGGCTTTTCCGCGCATCAACGCCTTCTCGTTTTGGATTGCCGTTCCGGCGGCGGTGCTGCTGCTCTCCAGCATGGCGCTCGGTGGTTTTGACACCGGCTGGACGGGTTACCCGCCCCTCGGCCTGCGCGCGCCTGTCGGCGTGCAGATGTTTTACACTGGCGTTTGGGTGGCGGGCTGGTCTTCCATCCTCGGCGCGGTGAATCTCATCGTCACGGTGCTGCGCCTGCGCGCCAAGGGTATGACCGCTTTCCGTATGCCGATTTTCGTCTGGGCGGCGGTGGCGATGGCGATTATCCAATTCAGCGCCACGCAGATGATTGGCCTGGCTTTCCAGCTGGTCATCTTTGAGCGTATTGCGGGAATGCCCTTCTTCGACCCCAACCTGGGCGGCAACCCGATTTTGTTCCAGCATTTGTTCTGGTTCTACTCGCACCCGGTGGTCTACGTTTTCATTTTGCCGGGGCTGGGCGTAATTTCGGAATTGCTGCCGGTCTTTTTGCGCAAACCGCTTTTTGGCTACAAGTGGATTGCCATGTCTTCGCTGGCGATTGCCCTGGTTGGCTTTTTGGTCTGGGCGCATCACATGTTTGCCTCCGGCATGAATGAGTATTTGCGCGTGCCCTTTATGTACAGCACGCTTTTGGTGGCGGTTCCAACCGGCGTCAAATTCTTCTCGTGGGTGGCGACCATCTGGCGGGGGAAAATCCCGCGCAACATGCCTACGCCGCTGCTGTTTGTCTTCGCCGGGATTTTCGTCTTCCTGCTGGGCGGCCTCTCTGGCCCGCCGAATGCCACCGTCTCCACCGACCTGCATCTGACGGATACTTACTTTATTGTCGGCCACTTCCACGACACGATGTTTGGCGGTTATGTTTTCCCCTTCTTCGCCGCGCTTTATTACTGGTTCCCCAAGGCCTTTGGTAAAAAGTTGGATGAAAAATTGGGCAAGATTCACTTTTGGTTGATGACGCCCGCCTTCATTTTCCTGACCCTGGGCATGATGCGGATTGGTCTGCTGGGCATGCGCCGCCGCATCGCAGATTATGACCCCGCGCTCGGTTTTGACATTTGGCATTTGCTGCTGACGGTGGCCGCTTTTATGATCGCCACCTCGGTGCTGATTTTCTTCATCAATGTCTACAAGACGCTCAAAAATGGCGAATCCGCCACCGGCAATGTCTGGAATTCACGCTCGCCCGAATGGCAGGTGCCTTCGCCGATGCCTTCCTACAATTACGAGCGTCCGTTTGAAGTCGTGGGCGAACCCTACGACTACGGCCTCGATGACTCACCCTACGTCAAAATGTAAAAGGACTTTTTCATGGAACATAAATCTTCTGGCAATCTCCTGCTGCAGGGTGTCAATATTTTTATTCTGCTGGCGGTGCTGACGGCGCTGGAATTTGCGATTGCCGTGACCAGCGCCTCCCTGCTTTTGCTGGTTTTGACCGCGCTCATCAAGGCTGGGTTGGTGCTTTGGTACTACATGCACGTTGGCGTACTGGCCCGCGATGATGAAGGCGAAGAACACGACCATGAAAGTTACGCCTTCAAAACGGAAACCAACCGCATCGGCTTCTGGCTTTTCCTGCTTTCAGACGCCTTCCTCTTTGCCGGGCTGCTGACCACCCGCTTCAACCTGATGGGTCTGACCCGCCTGCCGCTCAACCAAACCCTCGGCCTGCTGGTGACGGTGGTGCTGCTGGTTTCCTCCTTCTTCATGAACCGCGCCGAAGTGCAAATGGCGCGCGGCGATCAGCCCGCCTTCCGGCGCAACGTCATCATCACCATTGCGCTGGGCCTCGCCTTCCTGGCCGGCGTGCTGGGCGTGGAATGGCGTCTGGCCGCCGCTGAAGGAGTCATCGCCAGCGCCAGCGCCCAGGATGCCGTTTTCTACATGATGACCGGGATGCACGCCTTCCACGTCCTGACCGGCGTCCTCTTCCTGTGGATTGTCCTGCGCAACGCCGACAAAGGCTTGTACAACGCCGAAAAACACTGGCCGGTGGAAGCCGCCACCGTCTACTGGCATTTCATTGACCTGATCTGGATTTTCTTCTATCCAGCCCTGTATCTGATTGGAAAATTAGTCTAGCCGCTTCCCGCGCTTTTCCGCGCCGGTTGGCATTTTTTACCGGCGCGGAAACTTTCTCCCAGACGCCATCAGAATGTCCCTGGTATACCCATGCCCAACTCCATTGTTAAGCGCTTCCTGCTTTTTTCCATCATTGGCATTCTCCTGGCGATTGGAATCAACGAAATCACTTTCCTCTTCCTGAAAAGCGCTGCCGGACGCGCGCCGGGACGCGTGGAACTCCTCATCCCGGCGGGCACCGCCGACAAAATTGCCCGCGGCGAAGCCTCCTCCGCCATCCCCGCCAACCTGGTTTTCGTCACCGGCGATGTACTGGTCGTCCGAAACGAAGACAGCGCCACCCACACCCTCGGCCCGCTTTTCATCCCCCCCAACACCTCCGCCGAAATGAGCCTGGACAACGCCGAAAACCTGGCGATGTCCTGCTCTTTCCAACCCTCAAAATACCTCGGCCTCGACATCCGCGAACCGGTGGACTGGGGCACGCGCCTGTTCGCTCTGTTCATCAGCGGCATTCCGCTCGGCCTTTTGCTGGCGCTTTACAGTTTTATCGCCTGGCCGCTGAAACCGGCCTCTCCTCATCCGTCTGACCAGTCCGCGCCATGAAATGGTTTCTCTCGCTCCTGCTCATTTTGGCTGGTTCCGCGCTCTGCGTGCGGCTCGGATTTTGGCAGCTCGACCGCCTGGCGCAGAAACGCGCCGAAAACGCGCACTACCTGGCGGTGAGCGCCCTGCCGCCTCTCAATCTGACTGCCGCCCCGGCGGAAGACTTGACCGGCATGGAATATCGCCGCGTCACCGCCAGCGGGCAGTACGACTTTGAACATCAGATTGCCCTGCGCAACCATTACCGCGACACGGAATGGGGCTACCGCCTGCTCACCCCGCTGATTCTCAGCGATGGCGCCGCCATTTTGGTGGAGCGCGGCTGGATTCCCGCCGCCGGGAACGCCTCCCCCACCGATTGGCGCCGCTACGACCAGCCGGGAATCATCACCGTCAGCGGCATCCTGCGCCTGGGGCGCTCTCAGCCCGAAATCGGCGGCGTGCCCGACCCAACCCTCGCCCCCGGCCAAACCCGCCTCGATTTCTGGAACATCGTCACCCTGGAGCGGCTCGCCCTGCAAACGCCAACCCGCCTGCTGCCAGCCTATCTTCAGCCCGACCCGGATGAAACCCGTTCCGCCCCGCCCTACCCGGCGCAGGAGCAGTACGAAGTGACCGAGCGCAACCATTTTAGCTACGCCCTGCAGTGGTTTTCCTTTGCCGCGCTCTTGTTTTTTGGCGGCCCGCTGTTTTTGTACCGGCAGTTTCGCCGCCGCCAGGAGTTCTCATGAAATTCTCGCTCAACACCCCGTTTGCCAGGCTTTCCCTGCTGGCGCTGATTGCCGTCTTTTTGCTGACCCTCGGTGGGCGCCTGGCCGCCGGGCTTGACCCCGCCGCCTGCGCCGCCTGCGCCGCCTGGCCTCTGTGTTTCCCCAACGGCGCGGCGGGCGCGGCGCAGCTTTTTCACCGCACCTCCGCCGGGCTGACCGCGATTTTGCTGCTGGCGCTTTTGTTTGAAGCCTGGCGCCTGCACCGCGACCACCGCCGTATTTTGCCCTGGACGATGACGGCGGTCACGTTGTTTTTCTCGCAGGTTTTTGTTGGCGCGCTGCAAGTGGAACGCGGTTTTGCCCCGTTTTACTCAATTCTCCACGCGCTCACCGCTGTTTCAGTTTTTGTGGCGCTGATTGGCGTGACGGTGATGGCCGGGCTGTACGCCCGCGCCACGGTCGCTTTTCCCCCGCTGGATATTCGCCAGCGTCTGAAAGATTTCCTGACTCTCACCAAGCCGATTATTGTTTTGCTGCTGCTGGTGACAACCTTCGCCGGAATGGTGGCGGGCGGCAAAGCCTGGCCCTCCCTTTCACTGACCTTTTTCACCCTGCTCGGCGGGGCGCTGGCGGCGGGCGGCTCTGGCGCCATTAACCAATATATTGACCGCGACCTGGATAAAAATATGCAGCGCACCGCCCAACGTCCGCTGGCCGCCGGACGCATGACTCCCGCCGAGGGGCTGGCCTTTGGCCTGGCGCTGACCATTTCCAGCTTTTACATCATGGCCGCCTTCGTCAATTTACTGGCGGCGCTGCTTTCGCTGGCGGGAATTTTCTACTACGTGGTGCTGTACTCCATTTTGCTCAAAAAAGCCACCGTGCAAAACATCGTCATCGGCGGCGGAGCGGGCGCCATTCCGCCGCTGGTTGGCTGGGCGGCGGCCACCGGCGGGTTGAGCATCCCGGCCATGATTCTGTTCCTGATTGTTTTCATGTGGACGCCGCCCCATTTTTGGGCGCTGGCGATTGTGCGCCGCAAAGATTACGAGCGCGCTGGCGTGCCGATGCTCCCCGTCATCCGCGGCGAGGCCGAAGCCCGCAAACAGGTTTTTATCTACACCCTCGAACTGGTGGCGGTCACTTTTCTCCTGCCGATTTTCAATTACACCGGGACCTTTTACCTTGTCTCGGCGTTGATTCTGGGCCTGATTTTGCTCTACTTCGCCTGGCGGGTTTACCGCAGCGTGGGCAACAAAATCGCCTGGGGCATGTACCGCTACTCCAGCATGTATCTCATGTTTCTCTTTCTGGCGCTGATGGTGGACGCGCTGCTGTAGCCCTCATTTTTCAAGCGCATAGAGTTGATACACGCCGCCAATCGTCTCCTGCTGATGCAGGAGACGAATTGTTTCATCAAATGTCTGCCAGTCTTGCCGCGTCAGACGCGAGCCAGCCTCGGCGCGCACAAAATCCACTCCGTTTTGAAAAACCAAAATATGAGTATAGCCGAGGGCGCGCCAGCCCCGGATGATTTCTTCCGCGCCGCGGGGCGAGGCGGCCCCCGCTGAAAGCGCCGCCCGCGTCCCCGGCAAAACGCCGCCCGGAGTGTGAATCTCTTCGTACCAGCGATCAATCGTCTCATCGGGATCGCAGCGCGGCAGACAATCCAGTCCGCGCGTTTCCCATAGAAACAAAACGCGGCTGCCGGCGGGCAGGGCGTTGACGCTTTGCATGGCTGCCGGCAGCGCCCCCAGGTTGCGGGCGCGATACTCTTCGGCAGAGAGCGTTCCCAGCCAGTAGCCCGCCGTCCCCCGCGCGGAAAAATCCTTCAGCCCATTCAGCACGGCAAAAATCAGCGGCACAAAAACCAGGGCGCGGAAAATTTTTCCCAGGCGCAGCCCCGGCAGGCTGATTTTTTCCAGCGCGTCGAGGCCCGCCCCCGCCAAAAAAGCCCAGGCCGGGAAAAAAACCAGGTAGAGCCGGGTTTGGATGAGTAAAAGCGCCAGGCGGCTGCCCACCAGCCAGACGAACATGCCCGTCAAAGTCAGCGCTGCGGCCAGGAAAAGCCCCTTATTTTTTGCCGCATCAGCCTTTGGCGCCGGACGGAGGCAGGCCGCCGCGCTCAAAATGAGCAGCAGCGGGCCAATCGAGGCCGAAAAACCCTCTTTGTCTTCGATGCCCAGCATGGTTGCCTGCCAGGGCAAAATCAACACATCGGCCCAGCCGCGCCAGGGCGGCAGGTTTTGAAACGAAGCCAGGCGCGGCGCAGTCATCGCTGCGGCGGGGAAAATCAGCGGGTAGAGCGGGTTGCCTGTCCAGGCCAGGTTGCGCAGCAGCCAGGGCGAAAAGACCAGCGCGGCGCTCAGGCACAGACGCAGCCCATCCATCATTTTTTCCCGCGCCGGGCGCCCGCGCTGCAGGGCAAAAAATACCAGCGCGCCGGGCAAAATAACTCCGGCGGTGTATTTGACGCTGAGCGCCAGCCCGACAAAAACTCCGGCGAGCAGCTGCCAGCGCAGCGCGCGCTCTTTTTGCCATTCGGCCAGGCTGAGGAAAACCAGCGTTCCGAACAGAAAAGCGGCCCAATCCACGTAGCCCCAGGCCAGCTCGCGCACCAGGGTTTCGCCGCAAAGCAGCGCCATCAGCGCGCCCTGCCCGGCGCGCGGCGAGAGTTTTTCGGCAGTGAAAGCGCTCAGCCCCAGCAGCGCCAGCATCCCCAGCAAAAAGCCCAAAAAAGCGGCGGCTGGCGCTCCGGCCAGGCTGAACGCCAGCAGGTAGAGCGATTCGGTCAGCTGCGGCATTCCGGCGAACATCAAATCTGGCGTGTAGGCGATGTGGCCGGTTCGCAGGGCGAGTTGTGGCAGGGCCAGGTGATAGACCAGCGCGTCAAAAGCCAGCGGCGGCGCGAGCGCGGTTAAAAAAGGGGGAATGAGTAAAACAGCCAGCAGAATGCCGAGGAATGGAGGAAAGGGCGCGAGACAGGCCAGCGCCCGGAAATTTTTCAGCCAGGCGAGGCTTTTTCGGCCTGCAAACCAGGCTGCCGCCAGTAAAATCCCCCCGCTGAAGGCTGCTCCCGCGCCGAGAAAAATCCCCACTGCCTGCGCGCTCAGGCCGAGAATGCCCAGCCCCAGCCCGGCGCTGAGCGCGGCGCGTGTCAGTGATGCGGGCGCGGCGGGCAAAATCCGCTCGCCCAGGCCGCCCGCCAGGGCGAGAATAGTCAGCGCCGTCAGCGCCTGCCCGGCGGCTTGCAGCCAGACCAGCAGTTCTTCGGCGCTAAAAGGTTTGTGCCCGGCCACGTAGCCAATCAGCGCGGCCACCAGCCAGATCAGCAGCAGGAAGGGAATTAATTTTTGGGTGAGGGATGACATGTTTTTTGGCGTGTTTATTTGGCTTGGATGTTTTCGAAAATGATAAAAAGAAGCAGGGTGGCTGCCCAAAATAATGGAAGCCCAATAACGGCCAGGTTCCACCGGATGGATTCGGGCGCAAGAATTAACAGCCAGGGTGAAAGAATGGATATGCCAACCGCCAGAAATTTTGGGCGGGAAAAGGTTCTTTCTTCGGCCAGGAGGAGAATGCCTGCAAATAAGTCGTAGATCCAGCGTATGGGCGTCAGTGAAATGCCTAGAAGAACCATGGATGAGAACCAGTAGTCATGTTCTTTTTTGGTGAATGAATAAAAAAACGAAACGATGCTGAGGAGGATAAAAAAAAGGGCATGGGCTATATTGATTGGCGCTGGCAAAATGGAAAAGCTCCAAAAGACAGGCATTCCGCCGGTAATGCTCAACATTTTCAGGTAGCCCGGAATCCAATTCCCAACGGCCAGGAAACTTGTTGTCAGAAGTACCAACATGCAAGCGGAAAATGCGGATAAAAATCGCCAATTTTTATGGAGAAGCGCCC
>JAVHNW010000233.1:0-2588 GCA_036169755.1 bacterium
GTTTTTGCTGGCCGCTCTGCTCCTGGCTGGCTGCGCCGCGCCGCAAATTTCCAACAATACCATCCCGGTTTCGGTCACGATTTTGGCAGACGGACAAACGCTCCAGGCGCAGGTCGCTTCAGGCAGTACCGTCGCCCAGGCGCTGCAGCAGGCCGGGGTGATTCTCGATAAACTTGACCGGGTGGAACCGCCCGCCTATGCCCTGGCGCAGGCAGCAATTTCGGTGACGGTGACGCGCGTGCGTGAAGAATTTGAAACCACGCAAAGCGTTTTGTCCTACGAGCGGCAAACTGTCCGCAACGAATCGCTGCCCGAGGGCGAAACGCGCCTGCTTCAGCCTGGAGTCAACGGCCAGCAGGAAATCACAACGCGGCGCGTCATGGAAAATGGGGTGGAACTCAGCCGGGGCGTGGTGAAGGTTATCATCCTGCAAGCCGCCCAGCCAGAGATTGTGATGGTGGGGGCGCAAACGCCTTTTGCGGCGCGCGCCATCAGCGGCAGGCTGGTCTACCTTTCAGGCGGAAACGCCTGGCTGATGGAGGCCTCCACCGCCAATCGCCGCCCGCTGACTCAGGAGGGCGACCTCGACGGGCGGATTTTGCGTCTGGCGCGGGACGGCAACTGGCTGCTGTTTACCCGCCGCTCATCAAAACCGGCGGACGAAGAAATTAACACCCTGTGGGCGCTGGAAATTGACAATCCACAGGCCAAAGCCATTGACCTGAAAGCCGCCAACATCGTCCACTTTGCCGATTTTATCCCCGGCACAACCACCAATATCACTTTTTCCACGGTGGAACCGCGCGCCGCCGCGCCCGGCTGGCAGGCCAACAATGATTTGTACACGCTCAAATTCAGCGCCAGCGGCGCGCTGGGTAAACCGGGCCAGATCATTGAAAGCAATACCGGCGGCGTGTATGGCTGGTGGGGCACCGATTACGCCTGGTCGCCAGACGGCAAGCGGCTGGCCTACGCCCGTCCCGATGGAGTCGGTCTGGTCAGTTTTCGTGACAATGCGCTGGTTCCGCTGCTGGAGTTGACGGCGCTGCAAACCCGGCGCGACTGGGCGCTGATTCCGGGGCTGGCCTGGGGCAGTGATTCGCGCACGTTATTTTACGTTCGCCACGCCGCGGCGCCTGGCACGCTCAGCCCGGAAGAGTCGCCTCATTTCGACCTGGCTGCGCTTTCTCTGCTTTCTGGCGCGGAGGTGGCGCTGGCGCGCGAGGCAGGCATGTTCGCCTACGCCGCGGCCTCCGCTTCCGATGCGGCGGGGAACTATAGCCTGGCATATTTGCAGGCGCTTTCACCCGCCCAATCGGAAACCAGCCGTTACCGGCTGGTAGTTCTCGACCGCGATGGTTCCAATCGCGCCGCGCTTTTTCCGCCGCAAGGGTCGCCCGGGCTGGAGCCGCAGATTCCACGCTGGTCGCCGCAGGGCAATTTCATCGCCATTTTATACCAGGGCAATTTGTGGCTGATTGACCTGGCAACCGGCCAGCCCGCGCAGGTGACCGGAGATGGACTTATTCAAAAATTGGATTGGAGATAATTTTTCATGCGTATTCTCATTTCCGGCGCCGCCGGATTCCTTGGGTCACACCTCAGTGACCGCTTGATTGCCGATGGTCACAGCGTTGTCGGCCTGGATAATTTCGTCACCGGCAGCCCAGACAACATTGCCCACCTGATGGGCAACAATCAGTTTGAGTTCTACCGGCACGATGTTTCCAATTATATTTTTGTGCCCGGCAAGGTGGACGCGGTGATGCACTTCGCTTCACCGGCCAGCCCCAACCCGCAATCGCCCTACGCCTACTTCAACCTGCCGATTCAGACGATGAAGGCCGGGGCGCTCGGCACGCACAATATGCTCGGCGTTGCCAAAGCCAACAACGCCCGCTTTTTACTGGCTTCCACCAGCGAAATCTACGGCGACCCGCTGGTTCACCCGCAAACGGAAGATTACGCCGGCAACGTGGATATCACCGGCCCGCGCGCCGTGTACGATGAAGCAAAACGCTTTGCCGAATCGCTGACTCTGGCCTATCACCGCCAGCACGGCGTAAACAGCGCCATCGTGCGCATCTTCAACACTTACGGCCCGCGCATGGATTTGGACGATGGCCGCGCCCTGCCCAACCTGCTCAAACAAGCCCTGCTCGGCCAGGCGCTGACCATCTACGGGGACGGCCAGCAAACGCGCTCCTTCTGCTACGTCAGCGACCTGGTGGATGGGATTGTGCGCCTGCTCTACTCGCAGGAACACATGCCGGTCAATATCGGCAACCCGGTCGAAATGAGCCTGCTCGAATTTGCCCAAATCATCAACCGCGCCACCAACAACAGCGCCGGAGTGACCTACATCGCAGACGCGCGCTCCTCGCGCGACCCACAGCGCCGCCGCCCCGATATTACTCGCGCCGAGACCATTTTGGGCTGGCAGCCCAAAATCAACGTGGAAGAAGGCCTGCAGCGCACAATCCCCTACTTCAAACAAAAACTCGGCCTGGCATGAGCGCCATTCTGACCGACCCCACCGAGCGCGGACGCTTCCTGCGTTTCGCCGCTGTCGGCGCCATCGGCACGCG
>JAVHNW010000234.1:0-2587 GCA_036169755.1 bacterium
CTGCTTTCAGCCTTCACCCCCTCGATCCGCCCTGCGGATACTGAAACGTGTGGCGTTATAAATCTCCCTGAGTCCGCCAAAAGCCCTTCACCCCCTCGATCCGCCCTGCGGATACTGAAACATGTGGGTCAGGATTTGCTTGCCGTCAAAAAACATCCTTCACCCCCTCGATCCGCCCTGCGGATACTGAAACAAATTTCCCCTGCCCATCTTCTGAAGGGAGAAGGACAGGGGAAATTTATCATGCTTCGGCCCGGCAAAGCAGTTACCGGGGATCGCAACCCTCTCAGACGCGGAGTTTTTGCGCCCACAGCGCGGCGAATAAAGCGGCCAGCAGCGCCAGCGCCGTCCAGAGTGGGTCGAGCGGAGGCGTTTTCGGCAGCACAAAAACGGCGGTCGTCCGGCCCGGCAGGCTGAATTTTCCACTGGCTGTATCAAAATCGGCTTGGCGCAGGGCTTCATCCACTGAGGCGGCCTGAACGGGATGCAGTTCCAATTTGCGCCCTGCCAGCTCGGCGGCGGTGAAAGTGACGGGGGCGGGGTTGGCGTTGAACAGGACAATGATTTCAGCGTAGCGCGGGTCGAGCTGGGCTTCATCGCTCAGGCGCATCACAATCAGGCCGGGGATTTGGTTCGGCCCGGTGTTGAGAAAATGAAGCGACCGCTGCACCTGTTCGGCGCTTTGCAGGCGGAAAAGCGGCGAACTTTTGCGAATTTGAAGGTATTCCTGAAAAACGGCGGCGCTGAAGGAAATTTCGGCTTTACCCGCTTTCAGGGCCGGGTTCGCCAGCAGCGGGCGGAAAATTTCCCATTTGTCGCTGCCCTCAGCAGGCAGGCCAACGCCCCAATTGTTGGATTCCATCGCCCAGTCGAGGCGGTTGAACCAGTCGCCAGCGTTGTACGAGTTACGGTCGAGCGATTTCGAGCGCAACAAATCATCACCGGCGTGGAAGAACGGCACGCCCTGGCTGAACATGACCAGGCTGAGCGCCAGGTTATTCATGCGCACGCGCTCCTGCAGGGAGGCGTTTTCCGGCGCTTTGAGTTGAAGCGCGTCCCAGAGCGTTTCGTTGTCGTGGGCGCTGACGTAGACGATGTTTTCCTGCGGGTCGAGGGTGTAGGCCGCCGCCGAGCCGTTGTACAACACCAGCCGCGCCGGGACGCTATCGCCATTGGCGCGGGTCAGCGGGTACTCGGCCAGATTGCCCGCCAGGCCGATGCGAATCCAATCACTGGCATCGAGCAGTTTGGCTTTTTGCATTTCGGGGCTGCGATTTTCCGCGCCATTGGGTTGTAAAAACAGGCCGGTGACAAAGCCCTGTTCGCGCGGATCACCAAAGGGGCCGCCGCCTCGCGCCGCGTCACGCAGGCGGTCGTTGAAGACGCCAATGCCCGTGCCGCCGATGTTTTGCTGGGTGGCGTTCACCCCGCGCGCGTTGTTGGCGACTTCACCAAAGTTCCAGCCTTCGCCGTAAATGTAAATGGATTTTCCGTCTACACCATCCTTTTCCAGGGTCAGCGCATCGAGCGCGGCGCGCGCGGCCTGCATATCGGCCAGCATGTGATGGCCCATCAGGTCAAAGCGAAAGCCATCCACTTTGTATTCGCGCGCCCAGCTGATGAGCGAGTCAATCATCAGTTTGCGCATCATGGCGTGTTCGCTGGCGGTATTGGCGCAGCAGCTGCTGGTTTCCACTTTTCCCTCGTCATTCAGGCGATGGTAGTAGCCCGGCACAATTTTATCCAGCACCGATTTTTCATCCTGGCCGCTGGCGCTGGTGTGATTGTAGACCACGTCCATCACCACCCGCAGCCCGCTCTGATTGAGCGCCTGCACCATTTGACGAAATTCCACAATACGCGGCGCGCCCTGCGGATCGGTGGCGTAACTTCCTTCGGGAGCGCTGAAGTGATACGGGTCATAGCCCCAGTTGAAAGCGTCCACGCCGCTGATGGCGCTGACCGCCGCCGCCTGCCCCTCCGAATCGGGCGGCAGGGCGGTCAGCGCGGCCCCGTCCACCGTCTGCCAGGTGGATTTATCTTCATTGACGCTGGCAATATCAAAAACCGGCAGCAGGTGGATATGCGTCAGCCCGGCCTGCGCCAGGGCTCGCAAATGTTTCATGCCGTTGGAATCGCGCACGGTAAAAGCCAGGTATGTTCCGCGCAGGGCTTCCGGCACGCTGGCGTCCGAGGCGCTAAAATCGCGGAGGTGAAGTTCATAAATAACGCTGTCTTCAGGGGCGGCCAGCGCCGGTTTGGCGAGCGAGTCCCAGCCCGCGGGGCGGAGCGCCGGGTCGGCCAGGTTGACAACCTGGCTGCGCAGGCTGTTCATGGAAAGGCTGAGCGAATACGGGTCGGTGACCCAATTGGTTTCGATTTTGCCGGTGGCGGGAACGTAGACTTCGACCTGGTAAAGGTAGAATTTCCCGGCCCAGGCGGATTCGCCCCGAATAACCCACACGCCGGAGCCTGGCTGCCGTTCCAGCGGCAGCGCCTCGGCGGCGGCGCTGGTCGGCGAATCGAACAGCATCAGCGAGACGGATTTCGCAGTCGGCGCCCACAGGCTCAGGCTGGGCGTATTTCC
>JAVHNW010000235.1:0-2579 GCA_036169755.1 bacterium
GTATCTGGCGAGTATCAATCTCGATGCGCTGGCCGGGAAAAATGTCAACTTCATTTTGTGGGTGGGCGCTGCCGGTTCGGCAGCCGGTGACCGCGCTTTGTGGGGCACGCCGCGCATTGTGCGCTCTGGCTCTGGCGTGACGGTGACGCCGATTACGCCGACAGTCACCAGCACGCCGGGAACGCCCACGCCCACGCCAAATGTCGGCTGTGACCGCGCCGCCTTTGTCGCTGATGTGACCGTGCCGGATGGCGCGAGTTATCCGCCCGCGGCGACTTTCCTCAAAACCTGGCGCATCAAAAATGTTGGCTCCTGCACCTGGAACAGTTCCTATGCTCTGATTTTCCAGAGTGGCGACAAAATGAGCGGCCCCGATGCGGCAGCCTTCCCCGGGCTGGTAGCCCCCGGCCAGACGGTGGATTTGAGCGTCAATCTGACGGCGCCTGCCAGCGCAGGAACGTATCGTGGCTACTGGGTTCTCAAAAATGCCGCCGGTCAAATCTTTGGCATTGGCGCGGGCTACAACAAACCGTTCTGGGTGGATATTCGCGTGACGGGCGCTACGTCTACGCCCGCCCCCGTCACCATAACACCCGCCCCGGGAACGGCCTATGATTTTGCCGCCAACGCCTGCTCGGCGCAGTGGGTCAGCGGCGCGGGCGCGCTGCCCTGCCCCGGCGCAAACAATGACGCGCGCGGTTTCGTGCTGACGATGGCTAACGCGCTCATGGAAAATGGCGTCACGGATGGCCGCGCCAGCCTGCTGACTTTTCCCCAGTCTGGCAGCAGCACCTACATCCAGGGCATTTACCCGGCCTTCAACGTTCAGTCTGGCGACCACTTCCTGGCGACTCTCGGCTGTGAGTATGGCGCGACCTCCTGCTACGTCAGTTACCGCCTGGAATATCAAATTGGCTCCAGCCCGGTGCAAATTCTGTGGGTTTTCAATGAGCGCTATGAAGGCCTGATTTACAACACGGATATTGATTTGAGCGCGCTGGCCGGTCAAAATGTGAAGTTCATTTTGACGGTGCTTTCGGCGGGCGTTTCCACCGGCGACCGCGCGGTATGGGTTGCGCCGCGTGTCGTGCGCGCCAGCGCTGCCAGCGCTACGCCGCTTCCGGTGACAGCGACTCCGACTGCCAGCGCCCTCCCGCCCAGCCCCACGCCCACGCTGACGGGTTCGCCAACCGCCATCCCCACCAATACGCCCATTCTCCCGCCGACAGATACACCCTCGCCGACAGCGACTGCCACGCCGTAAAAAACAATTTTCCCGCCCCTCTTTTGAATGTAAGAGGGGCGGGATGGTTAAACACTGCTCCCCGCAGTGTAACGGGTAGCAAATCAGGACAAGTGTCATCCGAATAAGGCGCTTTGTCAGCGCCAAACGTGACGCCTGTCACTGGCAGTATTGTGGGCGCTCGCCTACAATAACTCCATCAATTGGAGGCGTGAATGGCTCTCAAACAATGGGAAGTGACGAAGATTCGTTACTGCGACCACGTTGGTCACGAAGTTGCTTTTGAAACAGAAGTGATTTATCCGGTTGACCTTTTGCCAGACGCCCCCCGCGCTGTTGCGCGGCGCTGTTCCAACGCGAAAGAATGCAATTTGTTCGACAAGCCCAGTTGTGCCTGGTGTGGCACAAACCCGGGTCACAATCCCTTGTAAAGCGCGGGCGGGTTTTTCCTCCTACCGTCCCGTTTAAAAACTCTCTCCTCCCTTCTGAGTTGGTCATGGCTGCGCCCGCTGTTTCAGCGGGCGTTTGCCATTAAATCCCCAAAAATGCGCGTACCTGCGCCGAAGCGGGTTGGGAAAAAACCTGCTCTGGCGCGGCGCTTTGCGCCAGGCGGCCATCCAAAAGAATTGCCAGGCTGCTTGCCAGGTGGCGCGCCTCCGCCAGGTCGTGGGTGATGAACAGGGTGGTGGTGTTGGTTTCGCGCAGCAGGCGGCGCAAATCATCCAGCAGGCGCAGGCGGGTGGGCGCATCCAGCGCCGAAAAAGGCTCGTCGAGCAGCAGCAGTTCCGGCTCCAGCGCCAGCGCTCGCGCCAGGCTGACGCGCTGCCCCTCGCCGCCAGAAAGTTGTGCGGCGCGGCGCTCTGCCAGCGGGGAAATCGCCAGGCGTTCCAGCCACTTTTCCACCCGCAGCCGAATTTCTTTTTCGGGCAGGCCGCGAAAGCGCAGGCCGCAGGCGATGTTTTCGTAGACGGAGCAATCGAACAGCAGCGGGGATTGCATTACCAGGCCGAGCCGCCGCCGGTAACGCAGCGCCGATTCGGCGGAGGCCGGGTGGCCGTTGAGCCAGATTTCGCCTCGCTCCAGCGGAATCAGGCGCGCCAGCGCCATCAGCAGGGTGCTTTTTCCCGCGCCGTTGGGGCCGGCCACCGCCAGGATTCCGCCCGCTTCGAGGCGCAGCGATTCGATGGAGAGCGTCAGACGTTTTCCGCGCCGCACGCGCAGGCCGCTCACGTTGAGAAATTCGCTCATTCTTTTTTGCTGCGCTGTTGAATGGCCGTCAGCGCCCAGTTGACGAGGAAGGTGATGGTTAGCAGCAGCAGCCCCAGGCTGATTGCTA
>JAVHNW010000236.1:0-2574 GCA_036169755.1 bacterium
GGATGGTTAGCAGCAGGATCCCCAGGCTGATTGCTAAATTAAAATTGCCTTTGCCGGTTTCGAGTACGATGGCGGTGGTTAGCACCCGCGTCTGATAGCGGATGTTGCCGCCGACCATCATGCTGGCGCCGACTTCGGAGATGACGGAGCCGAAACCGGCCATCAGGGCGGCCAGGAGTGGCAGTCGCGCCTCGCGCCACAGCATCCACACCATTTGCGGGGTGGATGCGCCCAGGCCGAGCAGCTGCAAGCGCAGGCGCGGGTCGAGCGCCTGCAGGGCGGAAGTTGTCAGCCCGGCGACAACCGGGAAGGCGATGATGACTTGCGCGGTGATGATGGCTGCCGGGCTGTAAATCAGGCGCAGTTCGCCGAGTGGGCCGGAGCGCCACAGCGTCATCGCCACGAACAGGCCGACCACGACCGGCGGCAGACCCATGCCGGTGTTGACCAGGCTGAGAATCACTGCTCGCCCGGGGAATTTTCCCAGGGCGAGCAGGGTTCCGAGCGGCAGGCCAATTAGCAGGCTGATGGCGGTTGCCAGCCCGGAAATTTGCAGGGAAAGCAGTGTAATTTGGAGGTATTCGGGCATGAAGGCAGTTTATAGCCCCAAATCGGCGTCTGTTTTATCGGCATCGGGGAAGAAGAGCGGCTGGTTGTATTTATCCACGCCAAAGGTGGCGATGATTTTTTGCACATCGGGCGAGGTAATCCATTTGGCGAAGGCCAGCGCGCCCTCACTATTGGTGTTGGGCCATTTGTCGGGGTTGACGGTGATGACGTGGTAAACATTCAGCAGGCTGTTGTCGCCTTCGACGAGGATTTCCAAATTCAGGTTGGCTTTTGTCGCCAGATAGGTGGCGCGGTCGGTGAGGGTGTAGGCGCCTTTTTCGGAGGCAATGGTCAGCGTGGCGCCCATGCCCTGCCCACTGGAGATGTAAAAGTCGGGCGAGAAGGCTGCCGGGTCGAGTTCCGCTTTTTTCCACAGGGTCAGTTCCGCCTTGTTGGTGCCCGAGTCATCCCCGCGGGTGATGAAGGCGGCTGAAGCCCCGGCGATGGCTTTGAAAGCGTCCAGCACGGGCAGGCCTTTGATGCCTGCCGGGTCTGCCGCTGGGCCGACAAGGATGAAGTCGTTGTGCATGACCAAAAAGCGGTCCTTGCCAAACCCGGCATCCATCAGCGCTTTTTCTGCGGCGGGCGCGTGTACCAGCAAAACATCGGCATTGCCTTCTTCTCCCATTTTGAGCGCCGCGCCGGTGCCAACCGCCACGGTTTGAACTTTATAGCCGGTTTGCGCCTCAAAAAGTGGAACGAGGGTGTCGAGCAGGCCGGAATCTTGGGTGGAGGTGGTGGTGGCGAGAATCAGCGCCGGGTTGGCTGGCGCGGCTGGCGCGCAGGCCGCCAAAAGCAGGGCAAACAAGAAAAAACTGGCAAAAATACGCTTCATACGGGTCTCCTTGATGAATGGAGCGGGATTCAAAGTAGAATTTGCTCCCCGCTGTGGCTGGCGCTGTAACCGGTGAGCGCTTCGGCGGCGTGACGAAAGGCCGCCGTTTGCAGCGCGTCCAGCAGGGGCGCCAAAATGGATTGGTGGACGAGCGGAACGACCAGGTCGTAACGTTCTTCAAACAAAGGCAAAAAGCCAATGCCCTGATTTTGCGCGGCGGCCTGGATGCCGAGGCTGACATCGGCCTCGCCGCGCCGGACGGCTTCAGCGGCCTGGCTGTGCGTGGAAACGCAATTCTCATAGCCTTGAATGGCGCTGACGGGAATCCCCTGCCGGGCCAGTTCGCGCTCCAGCCAGATGCGCGTGCCGGAGCCGGGGTTGCGATTGAGAAAGCGAAGCTCCGCGCGCGTCAAATCGGCCAGGGAGCGAATTCCCCTGGGGTTGCCTGGGGCGACCATCAGCCCTTGAATGCGATTGGCAAACGTCACCAGGCTGACGCCGTGTTCTGGAAACAGGCGGCGCACGGTTGGAGCGTTGTATTCGCCGTTTTCGTCCAGTAAGTGCGCCCCGCTGATTTGGCACAGCCCCTGACGCAAATTGACCAATCCTCCCAGTGAGCCGACTGGCAGAGCCAGCAAACGCAGCCGTGTTTGCAGCCGCTCGGCCAGCGCCTCCAGCGCCAGGTCATGGCTGCCGGAAAAGATGGCGGTGGGCTTTTCCCCCTGGGGCAGGATTAATTCCTGAAGCAGGAAACCGCTGGCGCGCGCCCGGTAATATTTTTCAAAAAAAGCGCTGGTGGCGCGCACCGAGTCCAGTTCCACCAGCCCGGCGGCTTCGAGGGTTTTGATGTGATGCTGCACCCAGGCTGGAGATTCGCCGACAGTTTTTGCCAATTGCGTCAGCGTGGCTGGAGCGGCCATCAGCAAGCGTAAAAGCCTCAGGCGGCGCGCATCCGCCAAGAGTTTGATTTGGTCAAACGTATGCAACGCAGTAATTTTGTCCATGAGATTCGAATTAAGAAAAAACTTAATCGGCTTCAAGTGTAGCATAGTCTGTAAAAAACGACCATGCATTGGCTCTTTGCCAGGGTGAGTGAATTTTGGCCTTTGACGGATTCAAAGTTCCATGTT
>JAVHNW010000237.1:0-2564 GCA_036169755.1 bacterium
GCATGATTTGCGCTTACTGGCCTCCATTTTTGAAGTGATCAGCGAGTTGGAGCGCATGGGTGACTACGCCAAAGGCATCGGCGTCATCAACGTCCGCATGGGCGAACAACCCCTGCTCAAACCGCTGATTGACATTCCGCGCATGGCGACCATCGGCGTGGAAATGCTTCACAGTGCGCTGGCGGCTTTTGTCAGCGAAAACGCCGAGGCCGCGGCTGGCATTCCCGTCCTGGATGATGAAGTGGACGCCCTCTACGAGCAGATTTACCGCGAACTGATGACCTACATCGTGGCTGACCCGCGCAACATTGAGCGCGCCAACTGGCTGCTGTGGGCGGCGCACAACCTGGAGCGTTTTGCCGACCGGGTCACCAATATTTGCGAGCGGACGGCTTTTGTCGCCACCGGCGAGTACAAGGAAGTCAACCCTGGGCGGCACGAGGGCGATTAGTTTTTTGGGGAGCCACACAGCCTTTGGCAGAATTTTCCGCCAGAGGCTGTTTTTTTATCTTAACCATTTGTTAACCCATCTTTCCCTTGCGATTAAAACTGGGCTGGTACCATTTGGCTTGTCAAATTCACAAGGAGAAGAAAACCAATGACTAAGAATTTTCGTTCGTTTCTGTTTATTTTGTCCGCGCTGACGCTGATTGTTGCCGCCTGCGCTCCCGCTGCTCCCGTGGCAACCGAAGCCCCCGCCGCCGCAACCGAAGCCCCCGTCATGGCGACTGAAGCCCCCGCCGCGGCGACTTCCGCCCCCGCCGCCGACCCGATGGCGATGTACGCTCCCGATGCTGTCACTGGCGACATCATCAGCGCGGGTTCATCCACCGTCTTCCCGCTTTCCGAGCGCATGGCGGAACTCTTCCAAAACGAAGGCTACACCGGCAACATCACGGTGGACAGCATCGGCTCTGGCGCGGGTTTTGAGCGCTTCTGCAAGACCGGCGAAACCGATATTTCCAACGCCTCGCGCGCCATCAAAGACAGCGAGAAGGAATCCTGCGCCGCCATTGGCCGCGAACCGATTGAATTCCGCGTGGGCACAGACGCGCTTTCGGTGGTGGTTTCCACGCAAAATGATTTCCTGACCGCAATCAGCAAGGACGACCTGGCGAAGGTTTTCTCTGGTCAGGCAAAACTGTGGAGCGACATCAACCCCGCCTACCCCGCCGAAGCCATTCAAATTTTCTCGCCCGGCGCAGACAGCGGCACCTTTGACTACTTCATCGAATCCGTGCTGGCGCCCGCCTTCAAAAACGCCGAAGGCAAAGCCGATGCCGCCGCCGCCAAGACCGCCCTGCTGGGTTTGACTGGCGCGCAGTTCTCAGAAGATGACAACGTTCTGGTACAGGGCGTTGAAGGCAGCAAGTACGCCATTGGCTACTTCGGCTACGCCTACTACATCGAAAATGCGGACAAGTTGAAAGCCCTTGCGGTGGATGGCGTGGAGCCCAACCAGGAAAATGTGGATAACGGAACTTACCCGCTGGCGCGCCCGCTCTTCATCTACTCAACCGCCAAAATCATGCAGGAAAAACCGCAGGTCGCCGCGTTCATCTACTTTTACCTGAACAATTTGGACGCCAACATCAAGGACGTGGGCTACTTCCCCGCTCCCGCAGACGCCGAAAAGGCATCCATGGATGCGTGGCTGGCCGCAATCAGCAAGTAACCCCAAAATCAATCCCAAAATCAATCCCGCAGCGCGAAATTTATTTCGCGCTGCGGCAGGCGGTTAATGGATGAATGCTAACTCTCTTCGCAAGAAATTTAGGCTGACAGAGAGCGCGGTGGAAGTCGCGCTGTTTGTGGTCGGCGCGCTGACGGTCTTTATCACCGTCAGCATTGTCGTTGTACTGGGCGACCAGGCGCTGCTCTTTTTCAATGACCCGGCGGTGACGCTGAAAGAATTTTTCGGCGCCACGCAATGGCAGCCGCAAGCCGGACAGTTTGGCATTTGGGCGCTGGTCAGCGCTACCCTGACGACCAGCGCCATTGCCCTGCTGGTTGCCGTTCCGCTGGGGCTGAGCGCCGCGCTCTACCTGAGCGAATACGCCAGCCCACGCGCCCGCGCCATCCTCAAACCGCTGCTCGAAATTTTGGCGGGCATTCCCACCGTCGTCTATGGCTATTTTGCGCTGCTCTTCGTCACGCCCCTGCTGCGGACGTTGGTCGGCGCGGACAAAATTGGCGTTTACAACATGCTCTCCGCCGGGCTGGTGATGGGCATTATGGTCTTGCCGCTAATTTCTTCGATGAGCGAAGATGCGCTCAGCGCCGTGCCGCGTTCTCTTCGCGAAGCGGCGTATGCCATGGGCGCCACCCGTTTTGAAACCAGCGCGCAAGTCATCCTGCCGGCGGCGCTTTCCGGCATCGGCGCGGCGGTGATTGTCGGCGTCTCGCGCGCGGTCGGCGAGACGATGATTGTCGCCATCGCTTCCGGCGCAGGTCCCAACTTCTCCTTCAACCCGCTGGACGCGGCGGAAACCATGACCGGTCACATTGCCCGCATCAGCGGCGGCGACCTGCCCTACGGCACGCTCGACTACACCAGCCTTTTC
>JAVHNW010000238.1:0-2559 GCA_036169755.1 bacterium
CCGCTGGCGCGCCGCCTGTGGCGCGACCGCCTGCCCAGCCGCACCCTGAAATATTTGGAAGAGGAATTGCTGGCCGCGCCGCGTTCCAGCGAGGAAGTGCCGGGCTACGAAATCCCCTGGCTCTATTTTGATTTTCTGCGCAGCGGCCAGGCGGCCCCGCTCAAAGGCGTTTTTTACCACAACGCGATGGACGTGGTGGCGATGGCCGCCCTGCTGCATCTCACCGCCGGATGGCTGAACGACCCTCAGCGCGCAGAAATTGAACACGGCCTGGATTTGATTGCCCTGGCGCGCCTGTTTGAAGACCTGCGCCGCTGGGAGGACGCCGCCCAACTTTATGAGCGCGGCCTGGCCGAAAAACTGCCCGAAGCCGATTTTTGGCAGGCGGTCAATCGCCTGTCCATTTTGCAAAAGCGGCGCAAAAATCTGGCAGAGGCGCTGCGTTTATGGCGGCAGGCGGCGGATGCCGGGCATGTCTTCGCGCACGTGGAACTGGCAAAATATGAGGAACATCAGCGCAAAGACGCGCGGCGCGCGCTGGAACATGTCGCCGCCGCGCGCGCCGCGTTGGAAACGGCCAGCCTGCCGGAGTATCAAAAACAACACTGGCTGGATGATTTAATTCGCCGCCAGGAACGCCTGAACAAAAACAAGGGTTGAAAGGAAAAATAAATATGCCCCTTCACTTTTCCCCGATGACCGACCAGGATTTTGCCGCCTTCCTGCGCAAATCCATCCCCGAATATGCCTACGACCAAATGCGCGCCGGAAATTGGGCCTCCAACGAATCCATGCCTCGCGCCCAGCGCGAATTTCAGCAAATGCTGCCCAACGGGCCACAAACTCCCGGCCAACATTTGCTGCTCATTTTGGACGACAACGAATCCAAAGTGGGCATGTGCTGGTATTTTGTGGATGAAAATCGCGCCCGCAAAACCGCCTTTCTGATTGACTTGTTTTTCCTCCCCGAAGCCCGCCACAAAAACTACGCCAGCGAAGCGTTTTCCCTGTTTGAAGAGGCGGCCCGCCAGGAAGGCGTGGAAAGAGTCAAATTACAGGTTTTCACCCACAAGGCCGAAGAAATCGCCATGTATCGCCAAAATGGCTTTAGCGAAACCAGTATTTTCTTTGCCAAAGACCTGGTCTCAAAATAAACTCCTGCCAAAAGCTATCAGCGAGTTTCTGCCAGCCGAAAATGGCTATCCTTGCGGAAATTCATTTCTGGAGGCTAAATCATGCAAAAACAATCGACCCTGCTTTGGTTACTGGCGCTTGCCCTGGGATGGGCGGCGGATTTTCTCTTTTGGAAGCATACCCCCGGTATTTCCTTCGCCCTCTACGCGGCGCTGACTCTCGGCGTGGGGCTGTTCCTGTTGCTGAGGGCGGGTCTGCGCCCTGGGCGCGGAACAATTCCTCTGCTGGCGTTAATTCTCTTCTTCGCTGTTTTCACCTTTCTGCGTTCCGAGCCGCTGAGCGCTCTTTTGGCGCACGCGCTGACTCTGTTTCTGATGGGCGTCTTCGCGCTCACCTATCAGGGCGGACGCTGGGCTGAATACAGCCTGAGCGATTTTGTCGCCCGCTTTTTGGGGCTGCTGGGCAGCGGGCTGGCCGGGCCGCAGGCTTTCATCGGCGAGGTGAAGACATTGAAACGCGAGGCGGGCGGCGATGAACAGCGCCCCAATCGCGTCTGGCCGATTGTGCGCGGGCTGCTGCTGGCCGTGCCGGTGGTGGCTTTCTTTGCGGCGCTGCTTTCCTCTGCCGATGCGGTTTTCTCGGCTCAGCTGGAGGCGCTCGTGCGTCTTTTCCGCCTGGAAAACCTGCCAGAATATATTTTCCGCGTTCTGTACATCAGCGCCATCGCCTATGCGCTGGTGGGTGTTTATCTGCACGCCGCCCGCCGCAGCGCGGATGAAAAATTGCTCGGCCTCGAAAAGCCGCTTGTCCCGCCGTTTTTTGGCTTCACCGAGGCCGTCATCATTTTGGGCGCGGTCGCCCTGCTGTTTGGTGGTTTTGTTTTCATTCAATTTCAATATTTCTTTGGTGGATTAACCAACATCCGCCTGGACGGGTTTACCTACGCCGAGTACGCCCGGCGCGGCTTTGGCGAATTGGCAACGACGGCCTTCTTCAGCCTGCTGTTTTTGCTCGGCCTGGCGAGTATTACCCGCCGCGAAGGCGACCGTCAGCGCAGGGTTTTTTCCGGGCTGGGGATTCTCATCGTGGCTCTGGTGGGGGTGATGCTGGTTTCGGCCTATCAGCGGCTGGTGTTGTATGAATTCGCCTACGGTTTTACCGCGCTGCGCACCTACACCCATGTTTTCATCATCTGGCTGGCGCTTTTGCTGGTGGCTACGATGACGCTCGACCTGACCCGTCAATTGCGCCGCTTTGCCTTTGCCGCGCTGCTGACGGTGATGGGTTTCGCCGCCACGCTTTTGTTGATGAATGTGGATGGATTCATCGCCCGGCAGAATGTGGCCCGCGATCTTTCCGGCGAGGGGGTGGATGTGGCCTACCTGGCCTCGCTCTCGCCGGATGCGATTCCCGCCCTGGCAGAGT
>JAVHNW010000239.1:0-12853 GCA_036169755.1 bacterium
CGACTCAGCTGCCGTTTAACCCCCGGCTGGAAAAACCCGCCATGCCGGAAAACCCGACCCTGGCCGACCAGGGAGCGATTCCCTACTGGAGCATTTGTCTCAGCTGTCACGGCGACAAGGGCCAGGGTTTAACGGACGAGTGGCGTGAACAATTTGGAGCAGATAAAAACTGCTGGACTTCCAAATGCCACGCGCCCAATCATCCGCCGCAGGGATTTAGTTTTCCTCGCAGCGTTCCGCCGCTGGTTGGCCCCGGCACGCTGACACGCTTCACCACCGCGCAGGAGCTGAAAGAATACATTCAGAAAACCATGCCCTGGTGGAATCCCGGCTCGCTCAGCGAGGAAAAATCGTGGATACTGACGGCCTATCTGCTGCGCGAAAACGGCGCGCTGAACAAAACCCAGGAATTCAACATTGCGCAGGCGGCGCTGGCGCCGGTTCACCTGCCCATCCGCGAGCGCGGCGGCGAATTTGCCTGGCAGGGCTGGCTGGCAATTTTGCTCGGCCTGGGGCTGGGCGGGTCAACGCTGTTCAACCATGCGCCCGCAGCCCGTCCCGCGCCAGGTGCGCGTCCCAGTTTCATTTTGCATCTGCATCCGCCGAGCATTCCCGCCGCACAAATGCGCTGGCGCTACACGCTCGGCGCGGGTGGCCTGGCCGTTTTTCTGACGCTGACTCTGGCCCTGACCGGTATTTTGGAAATGTTTTTCTATGTGCCAACCACTTCAGGCGCGGCGCTGTCGGTGCAAATCATCACCTTCAGCGTGCCGTTTGGCGGGCTGGTGCGCGGGCTGCATTTTTGGGCGGCGCAGGCGCTGGTGATTGTCGGCGCGATTCACCTGCTGCGTGTCATTTTTACCGGCGCCTACGGCCATCCGCGGAAATTCAACTTTTTGCTGGGGATGCTGGTCTTCGTCATTTTGCTGCTGATGAACTTCACCGGCTACATTTTGCGCTGGGACGAGGGCATTCACTGGGCGCTGGTGGTTGGCGCGAATTTACTCAAAACCATTCCGCTGATGGGGGCGGCGCTGTACGGATTCGTCATCGGCGGCGAGGCTCCCGGCCCGGCCACCCTGACGCGCTTTTACGCCTGGCACATCTTTGGGCTGACGCTGGCGGCGCTGATTTTCATCGGCTGGCACATCTTTCGCGTGCGGCGCGATGGCGGGATTTCCGCTCCGCCCGCAGCCGGGGAACGCCTGCCACGCGCCGAACTGCTGCGCCGCGAGATTCTGGCGATGGGAATCGTCAGCCTGGGGCTGCTGGCCACGGCGATATTTTTCCCCGCGCCGCTGGCCGCTCCGCTGCGGGAGGGCCTCCAGCCGCTGGGAGAAATCCGCGCCCCGTGGTTTTTTCTGTGGGTGCAAAGCCTTCTGCGCCTGGGCGATGCCTTTTGGATGGGAATCGGCGTCCCGCTGGGCGCGGCGGCGCTGATAACGGCGCTGCCCTACCTGCTGCCCGCGCCAGCCAAAGCCGACCTGGGAAAGTGGTTTCCACGCGCCGGGCGCGCCGCGCAAATTTTGGCGGCAGCGCTGGCCGCCGCCTGGCTGATTTTGACCATTCTGGAAAGAGTGCGCTAAAAAAGAGACCGTCACTGCAAAAGTGACGGTCTCTTTTTTTTCTCTCGCAGCCCGCGCTAGTCCATCGCTGGCAGCAGCGCGTCAGCGGCGTATTGATGTTCACGCTCAAACTTGAATTGCTGGGTGTAGAGCCGGTAATAATGGCCTTTTTGGCGCAGCAGTTCGGCGTGCGAGCCGCTTTCGACAATGCGCCCAGCCTCGATGACAATGATGCGGTTGGCGCGTTTAATGGTGCTGAGGCGGTGGGCGATGACGAAGGAGGTGCGCCCCTGCATGAGGTGCTCCATGCCTTTTTGAATCAGCGCCTCGGTCAGCGTATCCACGCTGGAGGTGGCCTCGTCCATGATGAAAAGTTCCGGCCCGGCCAGCACGGCGCGCGCCAGGCTGATGAGCTGCTTTTGCCCAACCGAGAGCAGGTTGCCGCCCTCGCCGACATTTTGCTCGTAGGCCTTATCCAGCCCGCTGATGAAATCGTGCGCCCCGGCCACCTGGGCGGCGGCCTCCACCTCGGCATCGGTGGCGCTCAGCCGCCCGTAGCGGATGTTCTCGCGCACGGTGCCGCTGAAGAGGTGCGGGGTTTGCAGCACGATGCCAATTTTGTCGTGAATGCTGTGCAGGGTGTAATCGGTGTAGTCGCAGCCATTGATGCGAATCGCGCCTTCACAGGGTTCGTAGAAGCGGCACAGCAAATTGACGATGGTGGATTTTCCGCCGCCGGTGGCGCCCACAATGGCGATGGTTTCGCCAGCTTTCACCTTCAGGCTGAAATCGGTCAGCACCGGTTTGCGGTCTTCATAGTAAAAACTGACGTGGTCAAATTCAATTTCGCCCAGCAGGGTGGGCGCATCCAGCGCGCCGGGCTTGTTGTGAACCTCCGGCTCTGTATCCAGCAGTTTGAAGATGCGTTCTGCCGAGGCGATGGAGTGCTGCATTTCAGCGTAGACTCGCGCCAGGTCTTGAATCGGCCACAGAATGAAGGTTAGATACGAAACGAAGGCGTGGACTCCGCCGATGGTCAGCAGCCCGGCGGAGGCCTGGAATCCGCCGTACCAGACGATGACTCCCAGCGCCACGGCGGCGACAATCTGCACGGTGGGCAAAAACAGCGCCGAAAGCCAGGCCGCGCGGAAGGAGGCGTTGTACATCGTATCGGTCAGGGCCTGGAACTCGCGCAGATTTTCATCTTCGCGTCCCAGCGCCTTGACCACACGCACGCCCTGAATATTCTCATTGTGCGCCCCGGTAATTTTGGAATTGGCGCGCCGCGAAGCGCGAAATTCAACCAGGATTTTTTTGCGGAACTGGACGGCAATCACCAACAGCACCGGCACAATCGCAAAAACCACCAGCGCCAGCCGCCAGTTAATAATCGTCATAAAAATAGTGGCGGTGAGAATATTCATAAAAGCCCAGGTCGTATCCACCAGGCCCCAGGTCATCAGGTCGGCCACCCGCCCCGAATCGGAGGTGACGCGCGCCATCAGACGGCCTACCGCGTTTTGGCTGTAGTACGAAAGCGACAGGTCTTGCAGGTGGATGAACATACTTTTGCGCAAATCATATTGAATGCGCTCGCCCAGCACACCCGCCAGATAAATGAAGGTGAACACCAGGCCCGACTGCGCCAACTGCAGCACGCCGTAATAAGTCGCCAGGCGGTAAAGCGTGGCCGTATCGCCGCGCATGATGCCCAGGTCAATCATGTCCTTGTTGATGTAGGTGAACAACGAATCCAGGGCCGAGGTCAGGCCGATGGTGATGATGAAACCCAGCACCCAGGGCCAGTGCGGCTTCAGCAGCCCCAAAATTCGCTTGAAGACCGGAGCCGTCAGCGGGCTGGTATGTTCTTCCTCTTCCAGTTCAATGAGTTCTTCGCTCATGGCATTTTCCTTGTGTTTGTTATTGGCTATTCGAAATTCGATATTGGTTATTCGTTATTCGGTAGTCGATATTCGTTACCGATTACCGATTACCGGCTTCCGACAACTCGTTCTCCAATTCATCTTCCACCCGCGTCTGAATGTCATAAATCTTGCGATACATGCCATCCTGCGCCAAAAGCTCGGCGTGGCTGCCCATTTGCACAATTTCGCCCTTGTTCAGCACCACAATCAGGTCGGCTTTCATCACCGATTGAATGCGGTGGGCAATGATGAAAGTCGTGCGGTTTTGCATCAGCCCGTCCAACGCGGCGCGGATCTCCGCTTCGGTTTCGGTATCCACGCTAGAAGTCGAATCGTCCAAAATCAAAATGCGCGGATTTTTGAGAATGGTGCGGGCAATCGTCACGCGCTGCTTCTGCCCGCCGGAAAGAGTGACGCCCTTCTCGCCCACGACAGTTTTGTAGCCATCTGGGAAGGAGAGAATCGCCTCGTGGATGGAGGCGGCCTGAGCGGCGGCCTCGACTTCCTCCTGGCTGACGGCGCGTTCCACCCCGTAGGCAATATTCTCGCGGATGGAGCGGCTGAACAGGAAGGGTTCCTGCTCCACAATGCCAATGTTGCGCCGCAGCAGCGCGCGCGGATATTCCTTCAACTCCACCCCATCCAGCCAAATTTTTCCGCCGCTGTATTCGTGAAAGCGCGGCAGCAAATTGACCAGCGAAGTCTTGCCAGAGCCGGTTGAACCAATCAGCGCCACCGACTGCCCCGGCGCCACCCGAAACGAGATATTTTTCAGTACCTCGCTTTTTCCATCTGAATACTGAAAAGAGACATTTTCAAAAACCAGTTCGCCGCGAATTTCACGCTCCAGCGGCAGGCTGCCGCCGAGCAAATCTTCGCGCGTCTCCTTCATAATATCCAACAGACGGCCATACGACACCATACCGGTTGAAGTCTGCACAATCAGCCGCCCCAGATTGCGGATGGGCCAAATCAGCCAGACCACCAGCCCCACATAAGCCAGGTACGCGCCCACCGTCATCTCGTGATTGATGACCATCAGCGCGGCAAAGAGAAATCCGCCCAGCATTTGCAGGCCCAGCACAATATCCGAAAGCGGCCAAAAAAGCGAGTGCATCAGCAGCAAAATTTTGCCTTTGAGGTATTTACCCCAGTTGACCGTCTCAAACTTGCCTTTTTCGTACTCCTGGCGGGCAAACGCCTTCACCACGCGCACGCCGGTCAGATTTTCCTGCAAAGCGGTGGAAAGCGCCGCCTCCTGCTCCTGGTATTTTTCATAGGCCTTGGTTACATTCTTGAAGAACCACAGCGAAACCACCAGAATGGGCGGAATGGAAATGACCGAGACCCAGCCCAGTTTGGCGCTGATGCTCAAAATGGCAAACCAGTTGATGAAAAACAGCAGCAAAATTCGACCCACGCCGATGGCTTGCTCGCTGAAAAAGCGGCGCAGCGCGTCCACATCCGAAGTGACCCGCTCGATTAAATCGCCGGTTGGCGTTTTGCTGTGATAGGCAAAATTCAGCCGCTGGATGTGGTCAAACAGGAAATTTCTCAGCCGCCGGGTGATGTTCTCGGCGGTGTAGGCCGCCATCCGCCCGGAGAGAAAGGCGAACCCGCCTTCCACCGCCGCCAGCCCGACAAAGGCCAGGCCAATCAGCAGGAAAGTCTGCCCCAGGTCGCCACTGCCAGCGCCCGCCAGGGTGAGCGGCTGAGCGCCGCCGCTCACCAGGTCGGCAAAGTAGCGCAGCACCAGCAGGGCGGCGGTTTTTGCCAGCGCCGAAACAGCCAGCGTCAGCACCGCGCCCAAATAGGAGAGTCGGAAACCGCTCATCACCCGCCACAAACCGGTCAGGCGATTTTTCGCAATCGCCGAGCGAAAATCAAAGTACGTATTTTTTTGAGTTGGAGCAAGACCAGCCATTTTTTTCTCCATGAAGAAATCGGGAACACCCATGCAACAAAAAGCCGCGGCGCTGAGTGTGCCGCGGCTGTGTAAACAAGAGACACAGAAGGGGTGGCCTATCGGCCAACAGGCGCACTTCGACAAGGTACAACGCGAACGCTGGAAAGACGAGGGATAAAGAACAGCTTGGTGTACAGCATGTTGAAGCGCAGCCTCCTTTTCATAAGATTTTAAAGCCCGCAGATAATATCATCAGGCCCGCAAAAATGTCAAGGGAAGCGAAACCGGCAAAAATCCGGCCAGTTGACCGGCAAAATCGCAAAGTTTCTGCGCGAAATTTCAAATACGGGTACAATTTTGCAAAACAGGTTACGGAGTAGACGATGAAAAAAATCTTCCTTTTGCTGGCAGCGCTAACGCTTTCCTTGAGCGCGTGTGAATTTCGCTCCAACGAAACCGTGCGCATTGGCATCCTGCCCTACTTGCAGGGCAATGGCGATACCATTGCCACATCTGGCACGCCCTCGCTCAATGCCGCCCGTCTGGCTGTGGATGAAATCAACGCCGCTGGAGGCGTACTCGTCAATGGTCAGCGCGCCAGCGTGGAACTGGTAGTGGTGCCCGTCGAAAATGACGCTGAAAAAGTGAAGACGGGGGTGGCGCGGCTGATTCGGGATGAACATGTCTCGGCGATTGTTGGGCCGCAGTACAGCGGAGACGCCATCGCCGCGGCAGAGCTGGCCGAAAGGTCGGGCATTCCGCTCATCACCGGCACGGCCACCAACCCGCAGGTCACAACCGGGCGCAAGTTCGTCTTCCGCATTCCCTTCAATGACGAATTTCAGGGGCTGGCGCTGGCAAGTTTTGCCTATTCCGATTTGCAGGCGCGGCGCGTGGGCGTAATGTACGCCGCCGATGACACATATTCCAGCGGGTTGGCGCAGTATTTTATTAATGCGATGCAGGCCTCCGGCGCGCGAGTCGTTCAGGTGGAAACATTTGAATCCGGCAACGTCAATATTCAGCCACAGATTGACCGTTTGCTGGCCGCCAACCCACAGTTGATTTTCCTGCCCGTTTACCCGGCAGACGCCATTTTGCAAGTCGGCCTGCTGACCAGGGGCGGCTACGCCGGATATTTGCTCGGCGGCGATGGCTGGGATCCCGTCACGCTGACGCATTTGCCCGCCTTCAATCACACCTACGCTTCCACCGCCTACTCTACCAAAATCACCTACCCCGAAAATCGCTTGTTTGTGGATAATTATCAACGGGTGTACGGAAACCTGCCCAATGATTCGGCGGCCAGCGTTTATGACGCTTTCCGGCTGATTTTCCGCGCCATTGAGTTTGAGAACAGCGCTGCGCCAAACGATATTCAGCGCGGGCTGTATGAAATGCCGGTTTATAACGGTGTCGCCGGAGCCATTGATTTTGAAAACAGCGGCGACCCGGCCAAACCAGCCTACATTCTCTATTTTCTGGATGGCGATTTGTATTTCTTCAAGGCCATCAAGCCTTAGCCTGGGCCGATTCTTGCAAACGCTGCGATAAATCATTCATCCAGCGGCGCGAAAAATAACGCCAGACCCCGGCGATAAATTTGGTCAGTTCTTCAGTTTGCGCCAAAAGGTAGACCAGGGCAATCGGCCAGTGCAGCACAAAAGCGCCCAGCGCCGCCAGTGGCACGCCCACCAGCCAGATGACAAAACCGTCCAGCACCAGCGAGAAGCGGGTATCGCCGCCAGAGCGCAAAATGCCGACCACGATGACCATGTTCGCGGCGCGAATCCACATGCCCGCCGCCATCACCATCAGCACCTGACGGGCATTTTCAATCACCGTGGGGGAAACGCGATAGAAACGGAAAAACATCCAGCCGAAAAGCGCCACCAGCGCCCCCATCATCAATGCGCCAAAAATTTGCAGGCCGAGCGAACGCCCGGCGTAGGCAAACGCCTTTTCGCTTTCGCCGCGTCCGATGACGTTGCCCACCAAAATCGCGGTGGCATTGCCGATTCCCAAAAAGCCGACAAAGGCCAGCTGGTCAATGGTGGAAACAATGCTCATCGCTGCAAAAGCGTCCGTGCCGATGTGGGCATAAATGGCGTTGTAGGTGGTAATGCCAAACGACCAAAGGGTTTCATTGGCAATTACCGGCAAAACCGGCTGCAAAACCCGCCAGGCAAAGGCCGGGTCAAGCGAAAGTAAATCGGCCAGCGAGGCCGCCGAGGGGTTGTCGGAGGAGCGGTAAATCATCAATAGCAGAAAAACGCACTCAAACAGGCGCGCCAGCAAACCAGCCAGCGCGGCGCCATCCGTTCCCATTTTTGGCAGGCCCAACTCGCCGAAAATCAGCGCCCAGGCTGCCAGCGTATTCAGCGCCAGCGCCGAAACGCTGACTACCAGCGGCAGGCGCACGTTGCCCGTCGAGCGCGTCACCGCCGAATAGGCGAAGGTCAGCGCAAAGGGCAGGTAAGACCAGCCAAAAATTCGCAAAAAGCGCGCGCCCAGCGCAATCACCTGCGGGTCGCTGGAATAAAATCCCAGCACCGCTTCCGGCCAAAAAATCGCCAGCGCCCAAAAAATCAATGCCGCCGCCAGCCCCAACTTTACCGCCAGCCCCAGCACCCGCCGAATATTGCCCACGTCAGCGCGCCCCCACAACTGCGCTGTAAACATGGCCGAACCGCTCATAATGCCGAACAAAATCAGGTTGAGCAAGAAAAAAATCTGCCCGGCCAGACCAACCGCCGTCACCGCCGTCTCGCCCAACTGCCCCAGCAAAATCACGCTGACCATGTTGAGCGAAGACATTAGTAAATTTTGCAGCGCAATTGGCGCGGCCACCTGCGCCAATTGCCGAAAATATTCCCGGTCGTTCCAAAACACAAAAAATCTTTGCGCCATCTTTCACCTCAAGCGGCGAATTATAATCGGCTCATGAAAATTTTCACCTGCCAACTCAGCGCCAGCGGCCCGCAGCCGCTGACCCTCACTGCCGAAACACTGGACGCCGCCAGCGCCCAACTGCCCGACGGCCTCTACACCACCTTTCGCACTTTTCAAAACGGCCAGCACGTGCTGGGGCTGAACGCCCATCTGCGGCGGCTCTACAAAAAAAATCCGCCCGCGCTTGCGCCACGGGAAATAAGAAAGAATCTCACCGAATTGCTGCGCGCCGGTGAAGCAGGCGAGTGGCGCGTGCGGCTGATTGTGGCCGAAGAACCCCCCGCCGCCGGAAGCTGCTTTGCCCTGCTGGAAAGTTTTTCGCCGCCCCCGGCCTCGCTCTACCAAAATGGCGTCCGCGCGCGCACGCTGACGATGGCGCGCGCCACGCCCCGGCTGAAAACGACCACCTTCATCGCCGCCAGCGCCGAAGCGCGCCGACTGCTCACCGGCGGAATCTATGAAATCATCATGCTTCACGCCGATGGCGGCGCGCGCGAAGGGCTGACCAGTAATTTTTACCTGCTGCGCGGCCAAACCCTGTTCACCGCCCAAAATGGGATTTTGCCCGGCATTACCCGCCGCGCGGTTTTGCGCCTGGCGCGCAAACTTGGGCTGAAAATTTGCTATCAGCCGCCGCGCCTGGACGAGCCATTTGACGAAGCGCTGCTTTCCTCCAGTTCACGCGGCATTGTGCCGATTGTGGAAATTAACGAAAAGCCGGTTGGTAACGGCCAACCCGGGCCAATTACCAACCGGCTGATTGCGGCGTACAACCAGTACGCGGCGCAGCGCGCCGAAAAAATTTAATGATTGAGCAGCAGCTGCCGCGCAATCACCATGCGGTTGATTTCGCTGGTGCCTTCGCCAATCGTCATCAGGCGCGCGTCACGGTAAATGCGCTCCACCGGATATTCGCGGCTGTACCCGTAGCCGCCATGAATTTGGATGGCGTTGCGCGCCACCCGCTCGCCAACTTCAGTGGCAAATAACTTCGCCATGGCCGCTTCCTTGCTGTAGGGGCGGCCATTTTCCTTCAGCCAGGCGGCGCGATAAACCATCAGACGCGCGGCGTCAATTTCGGTGGCGGCATCCGCCAGCATAAATTGAATCGCCTGGTGCTCCGCGATGGGTTTGCCAAAAGTCTGACGGGTTTTGGCGTAATCGAGGGCGGCGTCCAGCGCCGATTGCGCCAGCCCAACCGAAAGCGCCCCAATGCTGACGCGGCCACCATCCAGCGTGGCCAGGGTTTGCTGCAGGCCGCGATTTTCCTCGCCCACCAAATTATCGAGCGGGACGCGCACATCTTCATAGGTCACGGCGTGGGTCGGCGAACCTTTCAGGCCCATTTTCTTCTCGGCGGGGTGAATCGTCAGGCCGGGGGTGCTGGTCGGGACGAGAATCATGCTCAGCGAGCGTGAGCCGCCCGCCGGGTTGGTTCGCACTAGGGTGATGATGTATTCCGCAATCGAGGCATTGGTACACCACATTTTTGCGCCATTGATGACCCATTCGTTGCCCGCTTTTTCGGCCCTGGTGCGCACGCCGCCCTGCAAATCTGAACCGGCGCCGGGTTCGGTCAGCGCCAGCGCGCCGAGCTTGGCGCGCCCGCTGGCGACCAGCGGCAGCCAACGTTTTTTGATGGCGTCTGTGGCGTAAAGCGCAATCGGCGAGGTGCCCAGCCCGTTGTGAGCGGCTATCGCCAAACCGGTGGAGCCGCAGCCCCAGCCGATTTCCTCAATGGCGACCGCCGCCGAAACAGCATCCACACCCGAACCGCCGTACTCTTCGGGAATGGACAGCCCCAGCAGGCCGAGCGGCCCCATTTTACGGGTGGCTTCCCAGTTGAAACTGGCGTTTTCGTCCACCTCGTGGGCCCGGGGGCGAACTTCCGCCGCCACAAAATCATGGACGGCTTTTTGCCACATGCGCTGTTCTTCGTTCAACTCAAAATTCATGGTCTTTTTCTCCTTTGGCGATGAAAAAAGACAAACGGCTAGCGGTACACCACCACCAGGCCTTCTTCGATTTCGACCCGCAAAAGCGGCAGGGCGCGGGTGGATGGGCCGCGAATCAAATCACCATCCCGGCTGTAGCGGGAGCCATGACAGGGGCAGGTGAACCCCTCGGCGCCCGCTTCCACCGTGCAGCCCAGGTGCGGGCAAGTCAGCCCGATGGCGCTGAATTTTTGGCCGGAGCGAATGAGCATGGCGGGGATGTTCGCCAGCAAAGTGCGCGATTCTAGCGCAAAAGAATCGATTGGCCCGGCTTCAAAGCGCTGCGGCGGAGGCGGGTCGGGTTGATAATTAAGAAAGCGGCCAAGCGCAATCAACCCCATCACACCGCTCAGACCGAGCAGGCCGCGCGAGGCCAGGCCAAGAAAATCACGCCGGGTAAGAGTCATGCGGGCAGTATACCAAAGAGTACGCGGCTATCGCGAAGGCAACCTCCACGTTGAGAGAGCGCTTCTGCCCGCGCATGGGAATTTCGATGACGTCATCGCACAAATCCAGCAGGGCGGGGTCTACGCCGGTGACTTCGTTGCCGACAATCAGCGCCATGCCGCCGCAAGCGGGGCGGGAAAACGCTGTCAGCGCCACGGCGCGCGGCGATTGTTCAAGCGCCACCAGGCGCAAACCCTGGGCCTTCAGCGTTTGGGCGGTCTTCAGCGCGTTGCGGCTGGCCTGCCAGGGGATAAAATTTTCGGCGCCGAGGGCGGTTTTGCGCAGGGCGGCATTTTCGGGCGTGGGAGTGATGCCGCACAAATGAATTTTGCTGACCCCCAGCCCGTCTGCGCTGCGAAAGATGGCGCCCACATTCCAGGCCGAGCGCAGATTGTCGAGCAGCGCTTCCAGCCGCAGGGCGGGCGGCTGGGCGGGTGAGGCTTCCGCCGAGAGCAGGCCCTCGAAACGGGAGCAGGTTTCCGCCAGGCAAAGCGGGCAGCGCTCGCCAAACGGAGAATTTTCCGCCAGCGGGTAGCGCAATCCGCACGAATCGTTCAAACATTCCCGAATTTGATAACGCATATCTGCCATTATAATTCCTGCGTCAAAGGAGTTGTGATGAACCCACTGTTTGAATTGGTCGGTTACGCCGGGTCGCTGCTGGTGGCGGTTTCGCTGATGATGAAATCCATCGTGCGGCTGCGGGTGATTAACCTGCTGGGTGCGCTGATTTTTGTGAGCTACGGCCTGTTGATTCGCGCCTACCCGGTGGCGTTGATGAACACCATGATTGTAGGAATTGACCTGTACTATCTGCTGCAGGCCTGGCGGCAGAAGGATTTTTTCAGCCTGTTGAAAATTTCGCCCGAAGATGAGTATCTGCGCCGCTTTTTGGAATTTTACCAGCCGGAAATTCGCCGCTTTTTACCGGAATTCCGCGCCCCGCGGGAGGAGAATCTGCTGGCGCTGTTCGTGCTGCGCAACATGGTTCCGGCGGGGTTATTTTTGGTGAGGCAGGAGGGTGAAAGCGGCCAAATTTTGCTCGATTTCGTCATCCCTGGCTACCGCGATTTTGAAATTGGGCGTTTTCTCTTCCGGCAAAATGCCTGGTTCTTTCGCAAACAGGGCATTCAGCACATGTGCAGCGCGCCAGGCAGCGCCGAGCACAGCGCCTACCTGCGCCGCATGGGCTTCATGGCCCAACCCGATGGAGGCTTCACCCGCAAAATTGAGGTGTGACGTGAAAAAAAATTCCCTTTTACTGGTAGTTTGCCTGCTGATGACCGTTTCGGCAGTCCTACCCACGGCAGGCGCAACGGTTCTGGCCGCCGCGCCGCGGGCCAAAAACCCCGCCCCGGCGCGCGTGGATACCGACCCCTATTCGCTGATTGCCGAGGTGAACGCCCTGCGCGCCGCCAACGGCCTGCCCGCCTACAGCGCCAATCCCATTTTGATGGCAATTGCCCAGCAGCACGCAGAGTTTATGTCCGTCAACGGGGTTTCGCACACCGGCTACGGCGGCACTCTCCCCTTTCAGCGCGCGCTGAACGCCGGTTACCCGCTGGCTGGAGATTTGAGCCTGGGCGGTTTCATGTCCGAAAACATCACCGCCGGGTCGAACAAATCTGTGCAGGAGGCTGTCGCCGAATGGCAGGGAGACGCGCCGCACCTGAACACCATGCTCTCGCCCAACAATCAGGAAATCGGCGCGGGCGTCGCCATCGTTGACGGCTATGTTTACTACGTCATAGATTGCGCCCGTCCCACCGGCTCTGGCAGCGTTTCGTACACTCCAGCGCCGACCCTGCCTGGCGGCACACCCGGCGAGATTGCGCTGCCGGCCTTCAGCGCGCCGCTGGTTTCGACCATTTTTCCGGCCACGCCGCTGGCCGACGGCAATTTGTATCACCTCGTCAAGCCTGGCGAAACTCTGTGGCTGATTGCGATTTCGTACGGCGTCAAAGTGGCAGAAATTCGCCAGCTGAATGGGATGAGTGAAACAGACGCGATTTACCCCGGCGAAAGGCTGTTGATTCACAAATCGGGCGGGACGCTGACCCCCGC
>JAVHNW010000240.1:0-2538 GCA_036169755.1 bacterium
TGTCAATCACTCCTGCAATCCCAATGCCGGACTTTCGGGGCAGATAGCGCTGATTGCCATGCGCGACATTCATCCCGGCGAAGAAGTTTGTTTTGACTACGCCATGAGTGACACCATGCCGTATGACGAATTTTCCTGCGGTTGTGGCGCTCCCAACTGCCGCGGCCACGTCAGCGGCAACGATTGGAAATTACCAGACCTGCAAAAGCGCTATGCGGGATTCTTCGCCCCGCATGTTCAACGGCGCATTGAGTTGTATCGCGCCGAACAGCGCGCGGCGCGCCGGCAGAAGGCCTACCCCTACGCCGGAGCGGTGGCGCTTCCCACCACCTTGCACGATTAATTCACTGGAAGGCAGGAAATCCTCCCACGGCGCGCGGCTGCTGCGGGAGGATTTCCCTTTTAAAGCGCAGCCCCCACCGGGGGGAGGACCCGGTGGGGGCATACGCCAAAGGAGGAGACAGCGAGGAACTTACTCTTACCCTATCTCTGCCCAGTATGATACATTGTCTTGCGCTCTACGTCCACCAAAGTTTGTCACTTTTTGATAGTGACAAACTTCACAATTTCGTGAATTCGTTCACAAACGCATTATTTCAAATTATCCAGCAGCCCCGAGCTGATTTTGGGTTTGGCCTGGGGGCGTGAAATTTTTCCAGAAATGCGGGCGCTTTCCAGCGCGGTGCTCAATCCCATCCAGTCATCCACCAGCAAAACGAAATGCGTGGTTTTATCGGCGAAAAAGAAGGGGGAGAGAAACAGGCTGAAGAATGAGCGCGCCATTGGATAGGCCGTGAGGTGAACAACGATTGCTGTGTGGCTGGACAGTGGTGCGATAATTTCACGTCGCCACGAGGAAAGGCTGCGCGGCGGGAACAGGGCGGCCATTTCTGCCGGAGTTGTGCGTTGTATGCGCTTGTAGGCGATGTTTAGGCGCAAAAAAGGCGTTACCAGCCGCAGATGGTCGCCAAAAAGCTGCACGTAGGCAAACGAGCGAATGGTAATCAGAAACAAGGTAAAGACAAACGATAAACCGCCCGCTGTTAGCAGGATGATGCCCTGGGTGGTTTCCAGCCGGGGCAGGGGATTTTGCGCCGGGTCTGTAAAATAATATTCTGCGCCCCACAACAGGCCTACATAGACAAAGAGAGTCAGAGCCAGGGTGAGAGTCACCGTCCACCAGCGGTTGAGCATGTGCGCGTAAAGGAGCAGGCGAAATTTTTTGCTGCCGCGCTGCGCCATCAGTTTTCCGCCTCCGGGCGGGGGAAGATTTCCGGCGGGGGGGCGTCTTCGCCGCTGACCTGGCGCTCGAGGCGTGAAAGGGCGCGTTCCAAATGTTCACCGCGCAGGCTGAAGGTGATATCGCCGCGCGTTTTTTCGATGATGCTGCGGGCGATGTCGGTTTGACGGCGCAGGCCGTTGGTGATGGCGTCAGGGTAATCCATGGTGACCAGCACGGCGTAGATGTCGTCCATGCAGGCCAGCAGGCGCTCGGCTTCGGCGGAATAGCCGTGTCGTAGAATGTCGAGGCAGCGGCGGCGCAGTTCGCCAATAACTTCGGAGAGCCCGTTTAGATAGGTATTGGCTTCCACCCGCAGCGTGTTGGGCGCGGGCAGGGGCTGGTTTTGAATCAGGGCGCAGGTGGCGTTGGCTTCGACATATTCCTTCAGCGCATCCTGGGTGTAACCGGCGTAATACAAATCGGGAAATTTTTCCAGCCCCAGGCGCAGGGCTTCGGCCAGTTCGTTGGCGGAGGCCAGTTCGGCTTGCATGGTGGCTTCGTCGTCGCGGTGTACGGCGCGGATGGCCTGTGAACAGTGACGGGTGAGGGTGCGCGCCTGGGTGAGCGCCTGGTCGCGGGCGGCGGTACGCGCGTCAAAGTTTTGTCGAATTTGGTCGGAGAATTGTTCGAGCAGTTCCATATCAGGATTGACCTTCGTCTGGCGGCGGTTGAGTCGGCTTGAAAAGTTGTTCGGCCAGGTGGGAGCTGGGCGGCAGGTTAATTTCGCCGAAGGCGGCTTCATAGCGCGCGATGTTTTCGGTTAGCGCGCGCAGCAGCAATTTGGCGCTGAGCGGCGACATTAATACGCGCGAGACAATCCGCGCGCGCGTTTCGCCGGGCATTAAATGGGCGAAATCCAGCACAATATCGGCTGGCGAATGGGCGATACGCACCAGGTTGGCGTATACCGGAACCAAATCTGCCGGGGCTTCAATGCTGGTGGGTGGACGATTCTGGTTGGGCGGGAAGGGTGGATTCATGTGATAACCTGTAGAAAAAGACCCTAAAAACCGCAGGGTTTTCAGGGTCTTTTGGCGTATTTTTTAGAAGGGAATGTCGTCTTCGGGCGCGCCGACAAAGTTGCCGCCGCCTGCTTCGCTAGGCGCGGAGGCCTGTCCGCCCTCTCCCTTGCTGGAGAGGAAGCGCACTACGTTGGCGGTCAGTTCAAAAGAGGCGCCGGGTGTTCCATCCTGCTTGGTCCAGATGCGTGGGCTGCCGGTGTTCGGGTCGCCTTTCAGCGTGCCCTCCACCAGGAC
>JAVHNW010000241.1:0-2535 GCA_036169755.1 bacterium
AGCCTTCAGCGATTTGCACCGCCAGGCGGAAGCGGGCCACTTCGCCGATGGTCAAATGATCGGTCAGGGTCAGCGGGTCGCTGGTGGACACCAGTGACTTGACCGGGGAAATTTGCGTCACCGTCACCGGGGCGGTTGAGTCGTCGAAATAGTCGTTGGGCGGGTTGGTTCCCTGCCCGTCGCGCTCTCCGGTAATTCCGCCGCTGGCGCCGGGCGTCACCGAGCCGGTCGGGTTGCCGGAGGTGCCAGAGCCGGGCAAGCTGGTATAGGTGAGATGCGCGGCATTCACCAGGCTTTCGCCGGGGTTGACCGAGGTCATCAGGCGCGCGGTATAGTTGACTGTCACCTGGCAGCCCGGGTTGAGGGAGGTGAAATTGAGGGTCAGCGCATTGCCGACAAAGGGCGTGGGGTTGGCGCCGTAAACGCCGCAGGCCGCCGGGGTGAAGATGTAGCCGCCAAAACTGGGGGTATCCATTTTGGCGGGCAGGGTGTCGGTCAGGACGACATCGTAGGCGGTGCTGACGTTGGTGAGCGAGGCGCCGTTGATGTTGGTAAACGTGACCTGGTAGGCAATCGTATCGCCCGCGTCACCGGTATTTGGGGTGGCGGTTTTGAGCAGGTTGGTAATGACCGGTTCCTGCACCACGTTATAGACATTATTTGAATAACCGCCGACCAAGGCGTCACTGATACGGAAGCGGTTGAAAAGATTCTCGCCGAGGTCATTGCTGATCGAGACGCCCGTACCGTTAACCGGATTGTTATCCAGCAGGAGGTTAAATTCGACAATTACATATTCACTATCGGTGTCGTTGTCGCTGGTATTGGTCAGCGTGCCGAGCATGATGGAAAGGTTTGAACCCGAGTTGTAGGCATCATTATCTGCCGCGGTCTCTTTGCTCAGGTTATTATCCGCCAAAACCGGGCAGGCCGCCGGAATAACGGGCGTATTGCCGGTCACGGCAGAACCAAGAATTTGACAATCGGGGTCCGTCACGCCGGGGACGGTGAATGTTACTGAGGCAACGAAGTCGCTGGAGGCGATAGTTCCGCTGGTGGAGACAAAGGCCGCCTTGGCCGTTCCGTCATCGAGGAAAGTCATGCCATCTGGGATGTATTCCTGCAGGCGGAAGTTGGTCAGCACGCCTTCAGGAATCGCCACCGACAGGCGGTAGCGGACGATTTCGCCAATCGTCAGCGGGATGGCTGTGCCGGTGGTGGTGGGCTGGAAGGGCGAGGCCGGTTCGGGAGTAGTACTGGTTTCTGAAGTCGCCACCATGTATTTGGCAAGCGCCGGGGCGGTCATCGTCAGCGCAGTGCTGGTGACGTTTTTGGCATAATTATTCAGGCCAGCGCCGGGGCCGTCAACGCCGGTGCGCTCGTCCGAGGCAAGATTGTAGGTGCTGGCATCCTGGCGTGTGCCGTTGATGCTCGTCCAGGCGCTGCGGGCGGTGTTGGTCAGCGTCTGCGCGGTTGGATTTACCGTAATGGTGCTGACGATGTTGCCGCGCACTTTCACGGTTACCGTGCGCCCGCCAGACGCGGGCATATCAAATTCCGAGCCGGGCTTGGTGGAGAGAACGTTGGCCGCGAACTGGAAATCGGCGGTCGTCAGGGTGGAAGCGCTGTCGGTCACGCTGAAAACGGTCAGCGTGGCGGGGTCAATCAGCGCCGGGAAAGTATCGCTGAGGGTGACGTCATAGGCGTTGACCGGGTTGGGGTTGGTGACGGTGATGGTAAATTCAATCGTGTCACCCGCGTCAAAGGTGGCGGGAGGCGGCGCGGGCAGCACTTTGGCGCCCGTTTTGGTGATGGTCAAATCCGGTTCGACGAGGGTGAGATTGACGGGGGCCGTGTTAATCACCGGAACGCTATCCGCGGCAAAGGAGGCGCTGTTCGCCAGCACTGTTCCGGCCTGATTGCCAATGACGTCCAGCGTTATCGCCTGGAATTCAATGGCGATGGTTTCGGCCACGGCATTGTCGGTGTCTGTGTTGGTAATGTTGCCAAAATCAAAAGTCAGCAGGTTGCCGGTTCCGCCGCCAGTGTCTCCAATCGTCACGTTGCCCGGGGCCGCGCCGGTGCCGATGGTTTTGGAGGTGGAAACGCCCGCAGCGAGTGTGACGCTGTTGACCTGGACAAAGGCCAGGCCGGGGGCCATCGTGTCGGTCAAAATCGCGTTGTTGACAACGCCTTCGGGAACGGTGACGGTCAGGGTGTAGTTGACCAGTTCGCCAATCACCGCCTGACTGTTGGTGTTGCCCGCGTAGTTTTCTTCGCTGCTGGTCAGGGTTTTCGCCAATTGGGGCTGGGCGGTGGTAACGCTGGCGGTATCCGTCAGGCCGGAAGCGAAGTTAGGGCCGCCCTCGGTGCCGGAATAGTTGGTGATGGAAGCCGTGTTGATGTAGGTTCCCGGCTGAATGCCACTTTTGACGCGCAGGTCATAGCTGATGATGATGACGTTGTTGCCGGTATTCGGGTCGTGCGCCTGGCAAACGCCCTCGCCCGCCGGGTCAACCAGTTTGATGCCGCCGT
>JAVHNW010000242.1:0-2533 GCA_036169755.1 bacterium
CCAGCGCCGTCTTTGAACTGGTTTTCAACACCAGCCTGACCGGCTACCAGGAAATCCTGACCGATCCCTCCTATCGCGGACAGGGCGTCTTGTTCACCGCCTCGCACATCGGCAACGTGGGCGTCAACCTGGAAGATGACGAATCTGACGCGCCGCAAATTTCCGCGCTGATTGTCCGCGCCCTCAGCCCGGCAGTTTCCAGCTGGCGGGCTGCCGCCCCGCTGGCAGATTGGCTGGCGCGGCGCGGCGTCCCCGGCATCAGCGGCGTGGACACCCGTTTTCTGACGCGCAAACTGCGCGATGGCGGCACACAAAAAGCCGCGCTTTCCACCAACGGCGCCTCGCCCGAAGAGCTGCTCCAAAGAGTGAAAGACTGGCCGGGTCTGGATGGACGCGACATGGTGCGCGAAGTGACCTGCGCCACAGCGTATCGCTGGTCGCCAGACGAGGGACAGAAAAAATGGGTGGAAGCCACCATTTCGCCAAAATCAGGCAAGCGGAACGGCGGAAAACCCTTCCACATCGCCGCCTATGATTTCGGAATCAAGGAAAATATTTTGCGTCATCTTTCCTCGCGCGGCGCAATCGTGACCGTTGTTCCGGCGTCTACATCCGCCGCGGAGGTTCTGGCGCTACAACCGGATGGGATTTTCCTGTCCAACGGCCCCGGCGACCCAGCCGGTCTACCCTACGCGGTTGCAGCAGTACGCGAACTGCTCGAAAGCCAAATTCCCATTTTTGGCATTTGCCTCGGCCATCAGCTAATTGGCCGCGCTCTCGGCGCCGAGACCTACCGGCTCAAATTCGGCCATCACGGCGGCAATCATCCCGTTCAACATTTGGCAAGCGGAAAAGTGCTAATCACCGCCCAAAATCACAATTACTGCGTCCGCCCCGGCGACCTGGACCCGGACGAGGTGGAAATCACCCACAAAAGCCTGAACGATGACTCGCTGGAAGGCTTGCGCCTGAAAAACAAACCCGTCTTCAGCCTCCAATTTCATCCCGAAGCCGCGCCAGGCCCGCATGACGCGCTCGGCCTGTTTGAAGAATTTTTTGGCATGATGAAGGCTAACCGAGCATGAATCCAATTTCTCCCGCCTCGCACATAAAAACCATTCTCGTCCCCGGCTCCGGGGCCATCGTCATCGGTCAGGCCGCCGAATTTGACTACTCTGGCACGCAGGCCGTCAAGGCCCTGCGCGCCGCAGGCTACCGCGTGGTGCTGGTCAACTCCAACCCGGCCACCATCATGACCGACCCCGAAATTGCAGACGCCACCTACATCGAGCCGCTCACGCCCGAAGCGCTGGAAGCCATCATCGCCCAGGAAAAACCCGAGGCCCTGCTGCCAACAGTCGGCGGGCAAACGGCGCTCAACCTGGCGCTCGCTCTCAGCGAAAACGGCGTCCTCGAAAAATACGGCGTCCAACTCATCGGCGCAAACCTGAAGGCCATCAAAGCCGCCGAAGACCGCCTGCTCTTCCGCGAGACCATGCACCAGGCCGGGATTCCCGTCCCCAACGGCGGGGCCGCCCACAGCCTGGAAGAAGCCCAAAACCTGGCGGCGCAGATCGGCTATCCGCTGCTGGTGCGCGCCTCCTTCGCCATGGGCGGCAGCGGCGCCTCGTGGGTGTACACGCCCGAGGAACTGCCCGAAGCCCTGCGCAAAGCGCTGGCCGAATCGCCCATCAGCCAGGCCTGGCTGGAAGAATCAATTCTTGGCTGGAAGGAATACGAACTGGAAGTGATGCGCGACAAAGCCGATAATTTTGTCGTCATCTGCTCCATCGAAAACCTGGACGCGATGGGCGTCCACACCGGCGACAGCATCACCGTTGCCCCGGCCCAAACCCTGACTGACCGTGAATACCAAATTTTGCGCGACCTGGCGCGGCGTGTGCTGACGGCGGTAGGCGTGGAAACCGGCGGCTCCAACGTCCAATTTGGGGTAAACCCCAAAACCGGGCGGGCGGTGGTGATTGAAATGAATCCGCGCGTCAGCCGCTCCTCGGCCCTGGCTAGTAAAGCCACCGGCTTCCCCATCGCCAAAATCGCCGCGCTGCTGGCAGTCGGCCACAGCCTCGACCAAATCGCCAACGACATCACCGGCCAAACCAAAGCCGCTTTTGAACCCTCGCTCGACTACCTTGTCGTCAAAATTCCGCGCTGGGCCTTTGAGAAATTTCCCGGCGTAGACCCCACCCTGGGGCCGCAGATGAAATCTGTCGGCGAAGTAATGGCGCTCGGCAGAACCTTCCCCGAAGCCCTGAACAAAGCCATCCAATCGCTGGAAATTGGCGTGGACGCCCCAGACGGAAGCGGCCCCAGCCGCAGCCTGCCCACCGCGCCGGAAACATCCGCCGCGCTGAAAATCCCCAGTGCCGACCGGCTCTTTCGGGTTTATCGCGCCATCCGGCAGGGAATGCCGCTGGAGGAGATTTCGGCAGCCAGCGGCTACGATTTTTGGTTCCTCGCGCAAATGCAAGCGATTGACGAATGCAGAAGGCAAATTGCGAAATACACCCTCAAC
>JAVHNW010000243.1:0-2529 GCA_036169755.1 bacterium
GGCATTGGCGATAAAACCATCCTGGCGCTGCACGAGGCCGGACGCGCCGCCCAAACCAGCCCCGGCCAGATTTTGCTCGACCTGGCGCGCGGCTCGGATTCGCCACACTGGGCGCGCTTCTCCAGCCGCGCCGCCCTGCCGCTGGCAGATTTCGGCGCAATGCTGGCAGCCTGGCGCAGTTTGCTGACAACGGCCAGCGTCTCAGAACTTTTCGACCGCATCGTCCACGATACAAATCTCAAAGAACAGCTCGATGACGGCACGGACGAGGGCAAAGACCGCCTCGGCAACCTGCTCGAACTGCGCCGCCTGGCCGAAGAATACAGCACCCGCAGCCTGGCCGAATTTCTGGAAAACGTGGCCCTGGTCAGCGACCAGGACACCCTCAGCGAAGGCAATGTCCCCACTCTGCTGACCATGCACGCCGCCAAGGGCCTGGAATTTGGCGTGGTCTTCATCACCGGCCTGGATGACGGCGTTTTGCCGCACAGCCGCTCCTTTGACGAACCCGAACAAATGGAAGAGGAACGCCGCCTGTTCTACGTTGGCATCACCCGCGCCAAAGACCGGCTTTATCTCACCCGCGCCATGCGCCGCGGTGGACGCGGCTACGCCGAAGACACCATCGAATCGCGTTTCCTGCGCGACATTCCCGCCGAATTGTTGAGCGGAAAAAGCCGCGGCGGGCGTCCCGCCCCGCGCAGCGGATTCCGCCCACAGGCCGCCTCCGCCACCTGGAGTTTGCCCGCCCCCAGCCGCCCGGCGCCCATCCTCGAAGCAAAATTCCGCGCCGGAATGCGCGTCAGCCACCCGGTCTGGAACGAAGGCCTCGTGCTGGAAAGCCGCATCCAAAGCGATGACGAAATTGTGGATGTCTCCTTCGACAGCGTCGGCTTCAAACGCCTGGCCGCCAGCCTGGCAAAATTAAAAATCCTGCCCTAAACCGCGCCGAGAAAGCTATGAACTGGAATCTGCTCTGGGAACTTTTCATCGTCTTCAGCCGGGTGGCCCTGATTTCGTGGGGCGGCGGCCCGGCCTCCATGGCGCTCATGCAGCGCGAAACCACCACCGCCCTGTGGCAGCCACCTGCCAGCCCGACCCCTCAGCCCTGGGTCACCACGCAGGAATTCGCCGATGCGCTGGCGGTGGGCAACGCCCTGCCAGGGCCAATCGCCCCGCAGGTTTCGGCCTACATCGGCTACAAACTGGCCGGGCTGCCCGGCGCAATTGCGGCAGTCACCGGCACGGTTTTGCCGACCACCCTGCTCATGCTGGTGATGGTCGTATTCTTTTTCAGCATCAAAGACAGCCCCAACGTCAAAGCCATGCTCCAGGCGGTGCGCCCGGTGGTGGTCGGCCTGCTGCTTTGGACCAGCTACGAGATGGCAAAAACCGTTTTCGGCGTCAAAACCCTGGGTTGGGGCGGCGCACTCACCCAAAGTTGGGATAAAGCCCTGATTGCGCTGGTCGCTTTCGGCGCGCTAACGCTCAGTTCCATCAACCCGGTTTTTATCATTCTCGCCGCCGCCCTGCTCGGATTTTTCATCTACCGCTAAAGGAAAACCATGACACAAGCCCTCAAAATTATCATTCCAATGGCCGGGTGGGGGACGCGCATGCGCCCACACACCTGGAGCAAACCCAAGCCGCTGGTCAGCGTGGCCGGAAAAACATCCTTCGACCATCTGATGGACATGTTCAAAAGCCTGCCCGACCCCAAAAAGGCGGAATTCATCTTCATCATCGGCCCGTTTTTGGGGGAACAAATCCCGGTCTACGTGCAGAAAAACTACCCGGAAATAAAAGCCCATTTTGTGGTGCAGGAGGAAATGAAGGGACAAAGCCACGCCCTGTGGCTGGCGCGCCATCAATTAACCGGCCCCACCCTGATGGTTTTTTCGGACACCCTGCTGGATACCGATTTCTCGTTTCTGAAAGATGAATCCGCCGATGGCGTGGCCTGGGTCAAAGCCGTGCCAGACCCGCGCCGCTTCGGCGTGGCAGAAATCAAAAAAGACGGCAGCATCCTGCGTCTGATTGAAAAACCGCAGACGATGGAAAATAATCTGGCGCTGGTGGGCTGTTACTACTTCAAAAAAGGCGAGGCGCTGATTGCCGCGATTGACGAACAAATCAAACGCGGCATTCAATTGAAAGGCGAATATTTTCTAGCCGATGCCATCAACATCATGCTCGAACACGGCGCGGCCATGCGCACTCAAAGCGTGGAAACCTGGCTGGATACCGGCACGATTGAGGCCACCCTGGAAACCAATCAGTACATGCTCGACCACGGGCGCGACAATTCGACCGAGGCAGCCCGGCGGCCCGGCGTGAGCATTGTGCCGCCGGTTTTCATTCACCCCAGCGCGCGGGTGGAAAATTCCGTCATCGGGCCGCACGTTTCCATCGGCGCAGAATGCGAAGTCGGCGGCTGTATTTTGCGTGAAAGCATTTTGGACGATGGCGCGGCAGTCGCCGAGGCGGTGTTGACGGGTTCCTTCATCGGGCGGCAGGCGCGCGTCAAAG
>JAVHNW010000244.1:0-2522 GCA_036169755.1 bacterium
CGGGCGCACGCGCTTGCCGCCCGCCGTCAGCAAATGCTCCAGCGCGGCGCGCAAATCGGGGTGATGTTCCACGCCCGCCTGGGCGCGCATCAACTGTTCAACTTCTCGAATATCATCTTGGACGGGAATAAAAAACGAAGCGGTCAAAATTTCTCTCGTTTATCCCCAGGCAAACAGGCGGCGCGCGTTTTCGGAGGTGATGTCGGCCACTTTTTGCGGGGGAAGAAGGTGGATTTCTGCAATTTTATCAGCAATATGACAAACAAAGGCCGGTTCGTTACGTTTTCCACGCTGCGGAACCGGCGCAAGGAAGGGCGAGTCAGTTTCAATTAACAAGCGCTCCAGCGGCAGCGATTTTACCACCTCGCGCCGCGCCTCAGCGTTTTTGAATGTCAGCGGGCCGGTAATGCCCAAATGAAAGTTGAGCGCGAGCGCCCGCTGCGCCGTTGCCAGGCTGCCGCTGAAAGAATGCAGCACGCCGGGGCATTCTGCCAGCGGATTTTTTTCGCGCCGCAGCGCGGCGGCCCACTCTTGCAGAATTTCCAGCAAATCGGCGGCGGCTTCGCCCTGCAGGGCGTCTTCTTTTTCGCGCAGATGAATCAGCACCGGCAGTTGAGCCTGCGCCGCCAGGGTTAACTGCGCCCGCAAAACCTCGCGCTGAAGCTCGTGCGGGGCAGAATCCCAGTAGTAATCCAGGCCAATTTCACCAATGGCGACCAATTTGCCCGCGCCAGGCAGCAGCGCCGCAAGTTGATTGAGCCAATTCTCGGGCAGTTTTCCGGCTTCGGTGGGGTGAATGCCGATTGCGGCGAAGAGCAGCGCATCGGTTTGGACCATTTTTAGCACGCGGCGGCAGGATTCCAGGTCGAGCGCGGGAATCAAAATGCGGGAAACGCCGACCGCCCGGGCGCGCTGTAAAACTTCCGGGCGGTCAGCGTCAAATCGTTCCAGGTCGAGGTGGCAGTGGGTGTCGGTCAGCAATTACTTCAACCCGGCTACTTTCAACCCGTCCTGCAAAATGGCCTGCACCTTGTCGCCGTGCATCGTCTCGCAGTAGACGCGCAGGATGGGTTCCGTGCCGCTGAAGCGAATCAGCATCCAGCCGCCGTCTTCCAACTTAAACTGGAAACCGTCCACCGTCACCAGGCTGGTTACTTTCAGCCCGCCGAGAGTGGCCGGTTTGGCGTCGAGAATCCGCTGCTCGCGGGCGGCGCGGTCGCCGGAGAAGGGGCTGTCCACCCGGTCATAAAAATATTCGCCGCCGACTTTCTCAAAAAGCAGTTTGAGCAGTTCGGTCGGTTTTTTGCCGGTGCGCACCATCAAGTCGAGCATGTACAGCCCGGCCAAAATGCCGTCGCGTTCTGGCACGTTACCGCGGAAGGCGTAGCCGCCGCTTTCCTCGCCGCCGATGAGCGCATTGGTTTCGGTCATTTTTGGGGCCACATATTTGAAGCCGACCCCGGTTTCGTGAACGGGTACGCCGTACAGGGCGCCGAGTTTGTTCAACATGCCGGTGGTCGAGAGGGTTTTGACAATATCGCCGCGCTCGCCGCGAATTTCCAGCAGGTAGTAGGCCAGCAGGGCGTACACCCGCAGTTGATTGACAAATTCACCGTTTTCATCGCCAATGCCGCAGCGGTCGGCATCACCATCGGTGATGAGCAAAATATCGGCGTGGTTTTCAACAGTGGCGCGCAGACCCACGTCAATGTTGGGGCGGATCGGCTCCGGGCGTTTCATTTCCGGAAAGGAGGGGTTGCGCGTGTTGTGAATTTCAATCACCCGCGTTTTGCCGCCGCCCAGCAATTTGGGGAAGTAACCGGCGCCATTGCCCCACATCACGTCCACCATCACCGTCAGCCCGGCGTCACGGATGGGCTTCAGGTCAATCAGCTTTTCGATGTGCTGGAAGTAGGGCGTGTGCGCGTCAAAGAAGACGATCTCGCCCGACTGAATGCCCTGCGCCAGCGGGAGGCGCTTCGCGCTCTCGACTGAATCGGGAATCAGCGCTTCGATGCGTTTCAGCCCTGCCGGGTCAATTGCGCCGCCAGTTTCATTGCGGACTTTGAAGCCATTATCGCTGGGCGGGTTGTGGCTGGCGGTGATGTTGACCGCGCCGCAGGCTTTTTGATTGACGACAGCAAAGGCAATCACCGGGGTCGGTGTGGCGCCATCCGTCAGATACACTTTGAAGCCATTCCCGGCCAGCACTTCGGCCACGGCGGCGGCAAAATGCTCGCTGGAGAAGCGCTTGTCGTGGCCGACCACCACCCATTTTCCGGCGTTGCCTTTTTCCAGCATATAGGAGGCGTAGCCCTGGGCGCAGCGGCGCACATTATCAAAGGTTTATTCCTCGGCAATCACGCCGCGCCAGCCATCCGTGCCAAATTTAATTTTGAAAGTCATGGGAGCTCCTTGTCTGAGAATGATAAAAATTATACCGTCTGTTGCGTGGCGATGCGGCGCAAGCCCAAGGCTTTCGCCACAGCTGCGAGGCGCAAATCTCCGATTTGCGGCGCAAG
>JAVHNW010000245.1:0-2866 GCA_036169755.1 bacterium
TGCTCAACCGCATCATCCAAACCAACATCAACAATTTGGCGGGCGTGCCGAGCATTGTCTATGGCATGTTGGGGCTGGCGATTTTCGTCCGCGCGTGGGAAGCCTTTACCAGCGGCGCGTTGTTCGGGGTGACGGATTCCAACGGGCGCACGATTCTCTCCGCCGGGCTGACAATGGGCATTCTCGTTCTGCCGCTGATGATTATCAACGCGCAGGAAGCGCTCAAAGCCGTGCCAGATTCGATTCGACAGGCGGCGTTTGGCGTGGGCGCAACGCGCTGGCAGACGGTTTGGCATCATGTTTTGCCGAGCGCCCTGCCGGGAATTTTGACCGGCAGCATTCTGGCGGTCTCGCGCGCCATTGGCGAAACCGCCCCGCTGATTATTGTCGGCGCTTCCACCTTCATCACGTTTGACCCGCAAAGCCCGTTCAGCAAATTCACCGCCCTGCCGATTCAAATCTATCAGTGGACTTCGCGCGCGCAAGGCGAGTTTCACGCCATCGCCGCGGCGGCAATTCTCGCGCTGTTGATTTTGCTGCTGACGTTGAATTCTGTCGCGATTGTTTTGCGAAACCGCTTTCAGCAACGGATGTAAAACAAAAAGGAAACTGTATGAACGCTTACGCCATCGAAACCAAAAGTTTGAATATTTTTTACGGCGCGTTTCACGCCGTCAAAGACGTGAACTTGCAAATTGAAACGGGAAAAATCACCGCCATCATTGGTCCTTCGGGTTGTGGAAAATCCACGCTGCTGCGGGCTTTTAACCGCATGAACGATTTCGTGCCGACCAGCCGCGTGGACGGGGAGATTCTGCTGCATGGCATGAATCTTTACAGCCGCGAGATTGACCCGGTGGAAGTGCGCCGCCGCATCGGGATGGTTTTTCAGCGTCCGAATCCGTTTCCCAAATCTATTTATGAAAATATTTCCTGGGGGGCGCGCATCAACGGCTTTAAGGGAAACATGGATGAATTGGTGGAACAATCGCTGCGCAGCGCGGCGCTGTGGGACGAAGTGAAGGATAAGTTGAAACAAAGCGCCTATGCGCTTTCGGGCGGGCAGCAGCAGCGCCTGTGCATTGCGCGCGCCATCGCCATTCAGCCGGAAATTATTTTGATGGATGAACCCGCTTCGGCGCTGGACCCGATTGCCACGCTCAAAATTGAAGAGTTGATGCAGGAATTGAAGAAGAATTACACCATTCTCATCGTCACCCACAATATGCAACAAGCCGCGCGCGTCTCCGACTTCACCGCGATGATGATGCTCAGCGGCGATGGCGAGCGCAGCGGCACGGTGATTGAGTTCGACCAGACCACGAGAATCTTCACCAACCCAAAAGACAAGCGCACCGAAGATTATGTCACCGGGCGCTTTGGATAATGGGGCGCTGAAGAAATGCGCCGCCCTTTGAGTTTTTCCACCCGCCAGGAATTTTCCTGGCGGCAATTCGTCAACCGTTAACTTCCCAAATAAGCGGCCACGATGCGCTCATCCTGGCGCAGTTCGGCGGCGGGGCCGCCGTAGGCCAGCGCGCCGCGCTCCAGCACATAGGCGTAGTCAGCGACTTGCAGGGCTTTGCGCGCGTTCTGCTCGACCAGCAGCAGGGTGACGCCCTCGGCGCGAATTTCGCTGATGATTTCAAAAATCTGATTGACGATGAGCGGGGCGAGGCCCATGCTGGGCTCGTCCAGAGTCAGCAGTTTGGGATGCGCCACCAGGGCGCGCGCCACTGCCAGCATTTGTTGTTCGCCGCCGCTCATCAGCCCGGCGGCTTGATGGCGGCGTTTTTCGAGAATGGGAAAGCGTTTGAACATGGCCTGTAAATCATGCTCAATTTCGGCCCGGTCAGCGCGGACGTAGGCGCCCAGTCTCAGGTTTTCCTCCACCGTCAGCGGAGCCAGCACCTCGCGCCCTTCGGGAACCTGCGCCAGCCCCAGCCTGGCAATTTGGTCGGCGCGCAGGCCGCTGATGTCGCGCCCGTCAAATTCAATTTTTCCGCTTCGCGGCTTCAAAATTCCGCCGACCGTGTTGAGCGTGGTGGATTTTCCCGCGCCGTTGGCGCCGATAATCGCCACCACCTGCCCGGCGGCAACTTCAAACGACAGGTCGCGCACGGCTTCGATGGCGCCGTAGTGAACGTTGAGATGGCTGACTTTAAGCATGGCTGTTTTCCTCCACGCCCAGGTAGGCGTCAATGACCAGCGGGTTGGCGCGCACCGCCTCCACCGTGCCTTGCGCGATGACCTCGCCAAAATTTAATACCACCACCTGGTCACAAACCTGAGCGATAAAGGTCATATCATGCTCAATCACCAGCACCGTCAGCCCTTCGGCGCGCAGGCTCAAAATTAAATTACCCAGGCGGGCGGTTTCGGCGGCGTTCATTCCGGCGGTCGGCTCGTCGAGCAGCAGCAGGCTGGGATGTGTCGCCAGAGCGCGGGCAATTTCCACCCGGCGCTGGTCGCCATACGAAAGCGCATCCGCCGGGGCGTTGGCAAAAGCCTCCAGCCCCAGGCGTTCAATCAGCCTGGCGGCGTCCTGGCGCAGGCGGCGCTCCTCGGCGCGGTAGGCGGGCAGCATCAGCGTGGCGCTCAGCAGCCCGGCGCGGCCCTGCGCGTGCATTCCGACAATGATATTTTCCAGCACCGACATTTCGGCAAACAGGCGAATATTTTGATACGTGCGGGCGATTCCCAACTGATTAATTTTATGAGGCGGCAGCTGCTGAATGGGGCGCTGCATAAAATGGATTTCGCCGCTGGAAGGCTGGTCCAGCCCACTGATGAGATTCAGCAGGGTAGTTTTTCCTGCCCCGTTGGGGCCAATTAAACCGGTGACTTGCCCGGCGTTTACGGAAAA
>JAVHNW010000245.1:2966-12698 GCA_036169755.1 bacterium
TTCCTGCCCCGTTGGGGCCAATTAAACCGGTGACTTGCCCGGCGTTTACGGAAAACGAGACCTGGCTGATGGCGGTCAGCCCGCCGAATTGGCGCGTGATATTTTTAAGCCTGAGCATGACCGGCCTCCTTGCGGCGCGCCAGCCACTGCGGGTTGAACAATCCGCGCGGCAGGTAAAGAATGACCACCACCAAAATAATGCCGTTGACGATGCCGCGATATTCGCCCATGAAGCGCAGGGCTTCCGGCAAAACGGTCAAAATGATGGCGCCCAACAGCGGCCCGGCCCAATGCGCGGTTCCGCCCAGCACGGCGAAGGCAAAAATATTGACAGCGGCGCTGAAGGTGAAATCGTTGGGGCCAACGAAGCGCGTCAGATGGGCGCTGAAGCCACCCGCCAGCCCGGCCACAAAGGCGCCCAGCACAAAGGCCAGCAGTTTGTACCCCGCCACGTCAATGCCCATCGTGGCGGCCACGTTCTCGTCCCGCCGAATGGCGGCCAGGGCGCGCCCGGCGCGGGAGCGGCGAAACTGAATCAGAAAAAAACTCAACAAAACCAGGCTGAAGATTAATCCGGCGGGCGTGGTCAGTTTGGGAATTCCATCCAGGCCCTGGGCGCCGCCCAACAGCGTCAGCCCGCTGAATTTATCGAAATTGACGGCGATGATGCGCACAATTTCGCCAAAGCCGAGTGTGGCAATCGCCAGGTAAACATCGCGCAGACGCAAAACGGGTAGCCCCAGCAGCCAGCCGATGAAGGCTGCGCTGAGTGCGCCCGCCAGCAGGCTGAGGGGAAAGGGAAGCCCGGCGTGAATGGTGAGAATGGCGGAAATATACGCGCCGACTGCCATGAATCCGGCGTTCGCCAGCGAGAGCAGCCCGGTGTACAAGGTGAAGTAAATGCTGATTCCCAGCAGCATATTAATCAGCGCAAACTGCACCACGCTGCCGTAGGTGGACCAAAATTGGGAGAAAAAGGTCATGGCGGCTGTCCTTAAGCGCGTTTGGCGCTGGAGCGCCCCAGCAAACCGTTGGGGCGGAAAAGCAAAATAATCAGCAAAAGCACAAATGAAACCGCATCGCGCAAATCGCTGGAAAGATAGGCAACGCTCATTACTTCGCTGAAAGCGAGAATGAAACCACCCAGCACCGCGCCTTCGATGTTTCCCAGCCCGCCCAGCACGATGACGGTCAGCCCTTTCAGGTTCATCGGGCCGCCCATGAAAGGGGAAATGGCGTTGAAGGCCAGCCCCAGCAAAACGCCCGCCGCTCCGGCCAGCGCCCCCGCCAGGAAAAAAGTCTGCATGATGACGCGGTCAACCGGGATGCCCAATCGCGCGGCGGTGATGGGATTGAAGGCCACGGCGCGGGTTGCCTGCCCCAGTTTTGTTCCCATAATCAGCCAGCGCAAAAAGAGCATGATGGCAATCGAAATTCCCAAAATGGTCAGTTGCAGCAGCGTGACCGAAACCGGCCCCAGCGCAAAAACGTGAACTGGAAAAACGCCAAAGGGAAAACGCGATACTTGGGCGCTGAAAACACCCTGCGCCGCGCTGATTAGAAAAATGGAGGCGCCGATGCTGGAGATGAGCGTGGTCAGGTGTGGGGCGTTGCGGTCGCGCAGCGGTTTGAAGGCGATGCGGTCGAGCAGAATGCCCATCAGCCCGCTGAAAATCATCGCCAGTGGCAGCGCCAGCCAGAGCGGCAGCCCCGCGTTGACGCAGACCAGCCCGATAAACGCGCCCCACATGTACAGGGAAGGATGCGCCAGGTTGAGAATCCCCAGCACGCCGAAAATGAGCGTGTATCCCAGCGAAAACAGGCTGTAGACCGCGCCGAGCCAGATTGCGTTGACGACTTGTTGCCAGAACATAGTCACCTGTTGAAACGTCCCGCCGATTGCGAAGAACCGGCGGGACGTTGATGGAAGAAATTAGCCGACCCGGCAGGCGAAAACGAAAAGAAAGTTTTTGCTGCGAGCCGTCATCGCCGTTTGGGTGAAAATCTTAAGGCTGGTAGACCGTGAATTTGCCGTCTTTGACAATCAACACCACCGGCTCGTGAACGGGGTCGCGGTTGGCGTCGAAGGCGAAAGAGCCCAGTGGGCTTTCGATGCCGCTGGTTTGGGCCAGCGCATCGCGCACGGCGGCGTGGTCAACGCTGTCGGCAGTCTTGATGGCGTAGGCGGCGACCCAGGCGGCAGTGTAGGCCTGCGCGGCAAACTGGTCGGGGTTGGCGCCGTACTCGGTGTTGAAGGCGGCGACAAAATCGGCGCTGGCCGGGTAGGTGCTGGCGATATTCCAGGCCGCGCCAGAGATGGCGCCTTCGGCGGCGGGCCCGGCGATTTCAGCCAGTTTGGGGCTGTTGAAGCCGTTGCCGCCGATGAATGGGACGGTGATGCCCAGGGTGCGCGCCTGCAGCATGATGTTGGCGGCTTCTTCGGCCAGGGCCGAGACGACAATCGCCTCCGGCGCCAGCGACTGAATCTTGGTCAACTGCGCCGAAAAGTCGGTATCGCCCTTGGCAAAGGTCTCTTCGGTCACAATCTCAATCCCCTCGGCCTGCAGAGCGGCCTTGAAGACATCGAAACCGCTTTGGGTGAAGGCGTCATCATTGCCGTACATCACCGCCACTTTGGTCAGGCTGAGCGCCTGTTTGGTGACTTTGATGGTGTTGGGAATGACCGCGCTTTCGGGCAGGCTGGTGCGGAAGATGTAATCGCCGATGGTGGTGATTCCGCCGGCAGTGTTGCTGCTGGCGATGATGGGCATCTTGGCTTCCTGCGCCACCGGGTCAGCCGATTTGGCTTCGCTGGAGAGGGTCGGCCCCAGGATGAGGGTCACTTCGGGGTTGGCAATCAACTTTTCGAAGGCGGCGATGGCCTGTTTCGGGTCGCCCGCGGCGTCTTCGTACAGCACTTTGACGGTGGTGGCATCGCCAAGGAATTTCTGCTCGTTCATCTGCTTGACGGCCAGGTCAATCCCTTTTTGGATGGAGGTGCCGTAGAGGGCGGTGGCGCCGCTCAGGTCGTGGACCGCGCCCAGGGTGACGGTGGCGGGCAGATTGCTGGCGGGCATGGCGGGCGCTTCGGTGGCGGCGGGCGCTTCAGTGGCGGCAGGCGCCTCGGTGGCGGCGGGAACTTCCGGCGCGGGCGTCGCGGCGGGAGCGCAGGCAGCCAGCAAAACGCTTAAAAGCGTCAGCAGGCTAAAAATACGAATCAAACTTTTCATTCTTTCTCTCCTTTGGAAGATTTGGCCCCTCTGCGCCTGGCGCAGAGGCTCGGTTAAACAACCCGAAAGTATATGACTCGTTTGCGCAGAGGGGAATGAGACTTTTGAAGGATTTACGCCTTTTTTACGCGCAGATTGTCGTTGGTATAATATCTGCGCTGGTAGAAAATTTTCACCTTGCGGTTGAAGGAGACTCTGTGAAATTTAAAAAAATTTGTATTCTTGGCCTGGGCTACATCGGCCTGCCGACGGCCAGCATGTTTGCCACGCATGGCGTGGAAGTGTTGGGGGTGGATGTCAACCCGCGCGTCATCGAAACCCTGCAGGCCGGAAAACTACACATCCACGAACCCGGCCTGAGAGAGGCGGTTCGACAGGCTGTGGACTGCGGTAATTTGCGCGTAGCCACTTCTCCCGAACCCGCCGATGCGTTTCTGATTGCTGTGCCGACCCCGTTTTATGAACATGACCTGGGCGAGTACAACGGCCAGAGCTACAAAAAAGCCGATATGCGCGCCGTCACTGCCGCCGCCGAGGCGATTGTGGCGAATTTGCGCCCAGGCAACCTGGTCGTGCTCGAATCGACCTCGCCGCCGCGCACCACCACCGATTTACTCGTCCCCATTTTGGAAAAATCCGGCCTGCGGGCCGGGCGCGATTTTTACGTCGCCTACTCGCCAGAGCGGGTGTTACCCGGCCAAATTTTGCGCGAACTGGTGGAAAACGCCCGCGTCATGGGCGGCGTCACAGCGGATTCGGCGCAGGCGGGCAGCGATTTGTACGCGGCCTTCGTGCGCGGCCAAATCATTCAGACCGACGCCACCACCGCCGAAATGGTCAAATTGATGGAAAATACCTACCGCGATGTCAACATTGCCATCGCCAACGAGTTTTCACGCCTGGCCGAACGTTTTGGGGTGGACGTGTGGCAAGCCATCCGCCTGGCAAATTTGCACCCGCGCGTCAAAATTCTCAGCCCGGGGCCGGGGGTGGGCGGGCACTGCATCAGCGTGGACCCCTGGTTTTTTGTCGAGAGTGCGCCAGAGTTGAGTGCGCTCATTCTCAAAGCGCGCCAGGTCAATGATGCGCAGCCGCGGCTGGTGGTGGAAAAAGCTCGTCAGGCGCTGGGGACGCTGGCGGGCAAGCGTATCGCCGCGCTGGGGCTGGCTTACAAACCGGATGTGGATGACCTGCGCGAAAGCCCCGCCGCCGAGGCGGTGATTCTGCTCCAGCAAGCGGGAGCCGCCGTCCGGGCCTTTGAACCCTTCAAGCCGGAAGCGGGCCTGCCCGGCATCCAGGCCTTTCCCTCGCTGGAGGAGACCCTGGCCGGGGCCGATTTGGTGATTCTGCTGGTGAATCACAGCGAATTTCGCGCCCTGACCCCGGCGGCGCTGGCCGCGCTGACGCCCGCCCGCCTGCTGTTGGATACCGTCAACGGCTGGCAGGGCCAGGATTGGGCCGGGGCCGGGTTCCGTTTGTTTCGCCTGGGTGACGGAAAACAGCCTACTCAAAATACTTTTTGAGACTCAGCGCGCGCTTTTCCAGCAAGTTCCAGGAAATCAGCGCCAGAAAAATGGTGATTCCAAACGAGAGCGCGCTGTAACTCAGCCAGATGATCGCGTTTTTGCGCCCGCTGGCCCAGAAAAGGTTGAGCAAAAAAATGCCAACCGGCAGGTGAAACAAGTAGAGGGCGTAACTGTATTTGCCAAAGAAAATCAACCCGCGGTTGGCGAAGAGCCGGCGCAGCGGGTTGATTTTTTCTCCGGTCAGCGCCAATGCCAGGCAGGCGGTGAAAAAGAGTGCCAGCAGGCTGTAGCCGATGGTCATCAGCGGCAGGTTGTCCAAGTTGGCGTTGACCGACCCGCTGGCAAAAATCAGTATCAGCGCGGCCAGGCTGGCCCAAAAGATCCATCCCGCCTGACGCCGCACCCATTCGCGCCAGAAATCGGAATTCATTGCCAGGGCCAGCAGCGCGCCCATTAAAAGTCCATCGAAGTGAATGAAACTGGCGTAGTAGTACAAGTCTGCCAGGTTGATGAGGCCGCGGGCGCTGAAGGCCAGCCCAAGGCGCGCGGCCAGGATGAGGGCGAGAAAAACGAGGATGAAGCGCGTCAGCTGGCGGCGTTCCATTTTCTGCACGATGAAGGGCCACAGCAGGTAGAACTGTTCTTCAATTGCCAGCGACCAGGTGACGCCGACCACATTCGATGGTTCGCGCCCGAAAACGTAGAGCCAGTTTTGCAGGTAGACGAGGAAGAGCGGCCAGGCCGCCTGGGTTTGGGGCCCCAGGCTTTTATCCAGCGCTGGCAGGAGCGGGAAAATAATCAGCAGGGTGACGTAGTAGAGTGGAAAAATTCGTAAAATGCGGCGGGCGTAGAAGTTTTTGTAGTACTGTTCTTCCTGGCGGGTTTTGAGCAAAATGGAGGTGATGAGATAGCCTGAAAGCACGAAGAATAAATCCACCCCGACCCAGCCGATGCGGAAGAGTTCGCCAAAAGCAATCAGGGCGGCATTGCCGGTGAGGTAGTTGGCGCGTTTCAGCAGATGCGTACACATCACCAGGAGAATGGCGATGCCGCGTATTCCATCCAATTCTCGAATGCGATTATCCAAGCGGAAAATCTCCTTTGTGAGGGCGGAGTGTCCGCCAGCGCTGGTATTTTACGCGAAAGCGGGCGCGAACCGCTGTCCATTTTGTAGAATGTGGGATAATGGATTTGGCAGTTGCGCCCGGATAAATTTTCAGAGAATAGGATGGTTCACTTGGTCAAAGTCAATTACAAATATGAAAAACGGCAAAAGGAAATTGAGAAAAAAAGAAAGAAGGAACAAAAAATAATAGAAAAGCAGCAGCGCAAGGAAACACCGTCTGCAGAAACACCGCCTGCCGAAACGCCGCAGGCGCCGTCAGAATAACAAAGTGGGGCTTGCCCCACTTTGTTATTCTGCGCCGTACTTTTCTTTTATAACTTGGGGAATCTCGAAACCACTAGCGCCGCGCCGGGCAGGAGGCTTTTGTCGGCCAGAGTCAGCTCGGCGGGAGATTTGCCCGCCTCTTTGGGCGCGCCCTGGTAAATGAAGATGGGCGTCCCTTCAGCGTTATTCGCCAGCGTCAGGTAGGCCAGACCGGTCAGGTAGCCCTGGCTGTCCAGCGAGCAGCTGCTCACCCAGCCGATGACTTTGCCTTTTTTATCCACCACCGGGTCGCCATTGTGCGCCATGCGCACGCCTTGTTCGGTGAAGCGGAAGCGAATTACCTCGCCTTTGCGGGTTTTTTCGCGGGCGATGAAAGCCTCGCGCCCGATGAACCAGGGTTTGTAGGGTTTGACGTAGGAGCCGAAGCCGCCTTCCGCCACGCCCAAATCGCGCTCACCGAATTTGCCAGAGCCGAGGCCCATCTCGTGGCCGTAGAGCGGCAGACCGGCTTCGGTGCGCAGGCTGTCGCGCGCGCCCAGGCCAATCGGTTTGACGCCCAGGGGTTCGCCCGCTTTCAGCACCGCGTTCCAAAAATCGGTGGCGCGGTCGGGGTGGACGAAGAGTTCAAAGGCCATTTTCTCGCCGGTGTAGCCGGTGCGCGAGACAATCAGGTCAAAGCCGCCGACCACGGCATCGCACAATTCGGTGCGTTTCAACTTCAGAATGCGCTTTTTGGTTTCCGCGTCCACGCCCATCGCCAGTAGAATATCGCGGCTTTTGGGGCCTTGCAGGGCAATATCCACCCGCATGGCGTTCCCGGCTTTGGGGTCGCGCAGGTTGCGGATGACGGCTTCGTAGCCGTAGGTACGCGCCCAGGGGCGGGCGTTATCAATTTTTACTGCGCCATCGCGCACGCTTTCCAGCCAGGTGCGGTCTTTGTCATCGTTGGAGGCATTGACCACCACCAGGAACTTTTCTGCGCCGCGCCGGTAAATGAGCGTGTCGTCAATCACATCGGCATCGGGGGTCAAAAAGTGGCTGTACAGGCTTTCGCCGGGGTTTAGCCCGCCGCAGTCATTGCCGCAGACAGTGTCGAGGAAGGCGGCGGCATCGCGCCCCAGCACTTCGTAAACACCCATGTGGCTGACATCGAACAGCCCCGCCGCCTGGCGGGTGGCGAGATGTTCTTCCTTGACGCCAGTGTACTGCACCGGCATTTCCCATCCGGCAAACGGCACGAGCCGTCCGCCCAGGGATTTATGAGTTTGGTACAGGCTGGTGCGTTTGAGCGCGCCTTCGGCGGGTTCCACCCAATTGAAGGCCGGTTTTCCTGGCAGGGAGGCTGCGCCGCTGGCAGCCGGAACGCCGATAAACCAGGGTTTCGCCGCGCCGGAAGCCTCCACCTGTTTGGCGGCGGGCTGCGCGGCGGCTTCTTTCACCACGACTGGCCCCGGTAAACGCGCCGCATCGAAGTCGGGCTGGCCGTCCAGCCGCAGGGACGTGTAGGCGTCCGATAGGTCGCGCAGCCAGGTGGCGGCGAGGCCAGCCTCGGCGGCGGGAACTGCCAGTTGGTAGGAGCCGTCTGCCAGGGCGGTCAGGGTGCCGGTGATGGTTTTGCCGGGGATGGCGAGGGAGGCCTGGGCAGCGCAACCAGGCTTCAGCGCGGAAAGGTCGGCGCTGACAGCGTAATCCAAAAACTGGCGGACGCGATTCCCTTCCAGGTTGAAGACGCCGCTTGCGGAGACATCATCCACGAAGTAGAAATGCGGGTAGCCGGTTTTTTCGTAGCCGAAATCTATGCCCGCCTGTTCGCTCAGTTGGCGGATTTTGAGACGGGCCTGGTTGAGGACGTTCCAATCCAGTTTGGCGCGGCGCACTTTGCCTTTGCGGACGGTGTCCACGCTGTGCGGGGCGCAGGCCAGCAGGATGTCGGCCATGATGTCGGTCAGGGCGCGGGTTTTGGTTTCGTCAAAGCCGCGCTGGGTAATCCAGGGGGTGCCGAGGCGGATGCCGCTGGGGTCGAGGGCGCTTTTGTCGCCGGGGATGGTGTTGCGGTTGACGACGATTCCGGCCAGGTCGAGGATGCGGGCGGCCATGTCGCCGGAGAGGCGGATGCCCGCCGGGCTTTTGACGCTGGTGCAGTCTACGTTGACGAGGTGGGTGTCGGTGCCGCCGAAGGGGACGCGCAGACCGCGCTTTTGGAACTGGTCGGCCATGGCGGCGGCGTTTTTGAGGGTTTGGGCCTGCAGTTTTTTGAATTGTTCGGTCTTTGCCAGTTTGAAGGTCAGCGCCAGGGCGGCGAAGATGTGGACGTGTGGGCCGCCCTGTTCGCCGGGGAAGACGGCTTTGTCGAGTTTTTTGGCGATGGCGGAGTCGCTGGTCATCAAAATTGCGCCGCGCGGGCCGTCCAGGCTTTTGTGGGTGGTGGTCATGACGACATGGGCGTAGCCAATCGGCGAGGGGATGACGCCCGCGGCGACCAGGCCGCCCAGGTGCGAAATATCTGCCAGGAAGATGGCGCCGACTTCATCGGCGATTTGGCGGAATTTTTGCCAGTCGGGAACCCAGGAATAGGAGGAGGCGCCCGCAATCAGCAGTTTGGGTTTGTTTTCCAGCGCCAGGGCGCGCACTTTGTCGTAGTCAATTTTTTCGGTGAGGGGGTCAACGGCGTAGTGGATGGCTTTGAACCATTTGCCAGAGCGGTTGACGGAGGAGCCGTGCGAGAGATGTCCGCCGTGCAGCAGGTTCATGCCGAGGATGGTTTCGCCGAGGGGAACGAGGGCCTGGTAGACGGCGTTGTTGGCCGGGCCGCCGGAAAGTGGTTGGACGTTGACGAAGAGTTGTTCGGGTTTTACTCCGTTGGCGGCGAAGACTTCGGCGGCGCGGCGGCAGGCCAGGCTTTCGATTACATCGGCGTATTCAACGCCTTTGTAGTAGCGTGGGTCGCCGCGGCGGCGGTATTCGGCCAGGCGGGTGGGGTAATCCAGCAGGTCAGATTCGGCCATTTTGCGCCACTCGTCTTCGGGGTAGCCTTCGGCGTAGAGGTTTTGGAAGGCGGAGCCCATCGCTTCGCGCACGGCCAGCGGGGCCTGGCTTTCAGAAGCGATGAGAATCAGTTTGCGCGCCTGGCGCTCGGCTTCGAGTTGGGTCAGGCGGTAGACGTCGGGGTCGAGGTCGGCCAGGGAGCCGCGGAATAAATAATCAGTCATACAAATCTCCTGAAATTGTGGAAGGTGAGTAGAATCATGTGGCGGGGAAACTTTACCCTGTCATTTTCTTGTCTAATGCTGATTGTAGGACGTGTGACGCGGAGGGTCAAGTGAGAATGGCATGAAAAGGCCCTGACTTTTGCCAGGGCCTTTTGTGTAGGCTTGCGCAGACTTCGGAACTCTGCTGGCATAGGTGAAGCGAGTTGACGTAACTACATTTCGCACTTACAATAAGGGCATGAAATACGAATGGGATGAACAGAAGCGCCAAATCAATATCAAAAAACATGGCATTGATTTCCTTGATGTTGAACAAGTTTTTGATGGTGATACGGTTATCATCGCTGATGAGCGTTTTGATTATGGCGAAAATCGTT
>JAVHNW010000246.1:0-12564 GCA_036169755.1 bacterium
CGCCTCCGTCAACGAGACCACGCCCGCAGACGAGGCGCTGCTGGGGCATCTCATCAGCGTGGCGCACTTGCTGGCCGAACGTGAAAACATCGCCGCCAACGGCTACCGGCTGGTCATCAACACCGGCGCCGATGGCGGACAGGTTGTCTTTCACCTGCACCTGCACCTGATTGGCGGCAGGCGCCTATCCCATCCGTAGCCCCGCGCTTCACGAAAGAACATCCCCATGGAAGATACCTTCATCCAAACCAATGGAATTCGCCTGCATGTCGTCACCGCCGGGCCGGAAGATGGAACCCCGCTGATACTTTTACACGGTTTCCCCGAATTCTGGCGCGGCTGGTTGAAACAAATCCCGGCGCTGGCCGCCGCTGGGTATCGGGTGATTATCCCCGACCAGCGCGGCTACAACTTGAGCGAGGCTCCAGAAACTGTCCAAAGTTATGGGCTGGATGAACTGGCGAAAGACATTATCGGCATTCTCGACCATTTCAGCATCCAACAGATCTATCTGGTCGGCCACGATTGGGGCGCGGCGGTGGCCTGGACGGTGGCGATTCAATCCCCAGAGCGCATCAAAAAACTGGGCATTCTCAACGTCCCGCACCCGGCGGTGATGACGAAATTCATCAGCAAAAGCCCGCGGCAAATGCTCAAGAGTTGGTATATCGGCTTTTTCCAAATTCCCGGCCTGGCCGACTGGCTGATGGGGCTGGGCAATTTCTCCGGGGCGATTAACCTGCTGCGGGCGAGCGGCAAACCCTCCACCTTCAGCGAATCGGACCTGGACGAATATCGCCAGGCCTACGCCAACGCTGGCGGGCTGACCGGCATGATTAATTGGTATCGCGCGCTGATGCGCTTCCGCCCATCCATGCCGCGCGATTTGCGCTTGAAAATGCCTGTATTAATTTTATGGGGAAAAAATGACGTGGCGCTGAGTTACAAAATGGCCGAAGAAAGCCTGCGCTACTGCCAAAACGGCCAACTTGTGGCCTTCGACAAGGCCACCCACTGGCTGCAGCATGACGAAGCCGAGGCCGTGACGCAGAATCTGCTTGCGTTTTTTACGTAGGCCAACCATGACGCCATTGACCCCGGCCTGGCTGATTTTTTGCGGCAGGCCGTAAGAATTTACACCGCCCATTAAACCGCGCTCTCCGAATCCGTTTTTGCGTTTCGGTAAATACGAACCTGCACTTTTTCCAATGTAGCCAGCCCGGCGTGGATTTCGGCGTCAATCAGGGCAAGAAAGTTTTCCAGTTTTTCACGGGTATCCACGATTTCAATGATGATGGGCAAATCTTCAGAGAGCCGCTGAATTTTGAAAGTGTGGATGGCGCGGCTGTTTGCGCCAAATCCCATCATGCCGCGAAGTGCCGTTGCTCCGGCCAATCCCTGCTGACGAGCCTGAATCAAAATCCACTCGTACAGCGGTTTACCGGAACGCTTGTCGCTTTCGCCAATAAAAACTCGCAGCAAATAGCTATCTTCGGGGAGTGTCATGTCATCATCTCCAAATCAGGTAAGCGGCGGCGCGGCCCAACCATACCGCCGCCAGACCCAGCGCGATATGCGCGCCAACGTTCCCAAGGGCCACAATATTTTCTCCATCACGAAGAAAATTCATGCTTTCGTTGCTAAAAGTCGAGAAGGTAGTAAACCCACCAAGCAGGCCGACAAAGACAAAAGCGCGCGCCTCAATGCCGAAGAGGCCGTGTTCTTCGGCCAGCTGCGAGAGAAAGCCAATCGTTAAACACCCCAGAAGGTTGACCGCCAGCGTGCCATACGGAAAATCAACACTGTGTACTGCTTGCTGAATGTAGCCGCTGATCAGGTAGCGCAGCACCGAACCGATAAAGCCGCCGATGCCAATCAAAAACAGTTTAACCATTTTTAAAACTCCTTGCCGATTGGTGAATTGGTAGGAGTCATCAGCGCTGAGGCGGTTGAGGGCGAACTCCATCGCCAAGAAATGTTGATTGTATCCGTGGAAAAGCGCGGGCAGGGTCTGCCTTGCAGGCAGAAAGGCCCAAAGTCAGGAAAGCCCCCCAGCCGCAACTGTTACTTCTTGCTTTTATGCAGCCGCTTCAAAATTTCGGCTTCTCGCTCTCTGCGAAATTTCAACGCTTCACTCAAGGCCTGCTTGCGTTCTTCTGCATCGTGAAAATAGAACTTTTTGCTGTTCAGTCGGTTGGGCGGGTTATACCAACTAACATTCCAGTAGAATATCTTGCCGCCCTTTTTGGTACGGTTAAAAGTTTCACATATGCCGTTGTAACCAGATGTATTATTTTGAAGCGTTTTCTCCCGAAAAGGCGACCTCGCCTCTGGCGGAAATTGGAGTTGAAGCTGCCGATAATAGGCCTGCGCAGCATCCAAAGACTGGCTGGCTCCCCCAAAGACGCCATCACTAAATAATTTGGAAACAACTTTCGTGTTCCGATATAGTCTAACCAGCCATCCCCCCGCACCCCTTGACTGTATCCGGCTGATACCTTTCAAAGATTGTTCTTTCATGCGAGTGTAAAAATCCTTTTGATGAATAGTTTCCCCAATTATAGCGGATAACAATCTGAAATGTCTATCGTTTCCACCGGGCCGCCCAACAACCAGCGTACTCGTTTGCGCGCGGAAAGTGAGCAGAAAATTCGTTTTTCAGCCGCGCAGAAAACGCATGAACACCTGGTTTCCCAGCAGCCAGCCGCGCCGCGTCAGCCGCAAAATCTCCGCCCCGCCGCAGGTTTTAATTTCCACCAATCCCAGCCCCAGCAATTCATCCATCTCGCGGCCATACACCTGACGCAGAGAAACCCCAAAACGCGCCGCAAAAACCGCATCCGAAACACCCTCGCGCACCAGCCTCAGCCCAGTCATCAGAGTCTCATCCATTTCCGTATCACGGTCAATTTTTATCTGATTGACCGCCGCCGCCGTCAACGGCCAACGCAGAGCGGCGGGGCTGCTCTGCCGCTCAATGTACGTTTTGATGCGCAAAACATTCGAATAGCGCAGGCCATCCGCGTACCCATGCGCCCCGGCGCCCAAACCCAGGTAGGGCAAATTGCGCCAATACTGCAAATTGTGACGGCACTCGAAACCCGGCCTGGCCCAATTGGAAATTTCATAGTGAGCGTAACCCTGCCCGGCCAAAAAATCCGCCGCCCATTCGGCCATATCCGCCGCCAGGTCGGGGTCGGGCAGCGGCAAAAGCCCGCGGCTGGCCCAACGCCCAAAGGGCGTACCATGCTCCAGCGTCAGCGCGTACGCCGAAAGATGCTCCGGGCGCAGCCCCGCCACCAGGCGCAGCGAATTCTGCCAGCGGGCCAGCGTCTGCTCTGGCAGGCCGTAAATCAAATCGAGATTAATATTTTCAAACCCGGCCTGGCGCGCCCAGGTGACGGCGTTGATTACATCCGAATAATCGTGGATGCGCTCCAGCAGGCGCAGGTCCTCCGGGTTGGCGCTTTGCACGCCAAAACTGAGCCGGTTGAAACCCAGCGCCCGCAGCCGCGTCAGCGAATCGCGAGTCACCGTGCCGGGGTTGGCCTCCATGCTAATTTCCGCCCCCGGCAAAATATCAAAAGCCTGGCGCAAGGCGCGGAAGAGGTCGCCGAAATGGGCTGGGCTCAACAGCGAAGGCGTTCCCCCGCCGAAGAAGATTGTGGCTACCCGCAAGCGAGATTCAGCCCCCGCCGCGGCCTGAATCTCGCGCCCCAGGGCCTCGACGTAGGCTGAAAGCGAGCCTTCCTGCCCGGCGTAGGTGTTGAAATCGCAGTAGGCGCAGCGGTGTCGGCAAAAGGGAATGTGCAGGTAAACCGCATACGCGCTTTCCATGCGTCTACTCCGTCACCAGCGCCACCGCCACCAGCCCCGCGCCGGTATGCACCGACAGCCCCGGCAGCATTTCGGCGGTCAGAATTTCTGCCGGGCAGGCCAGCCCAGCGCGCAAAAGCGCCTCGAATTTTTGCGCCGACTCTGAAGCGTGGACGTGAACAATGCCCATCTGATCAATTTTCCGCCCGTTGGCCGCGGCGGCAGCCAGTTCAACGGCGCGCGCCCAGGCCTTGCCCTGCGTGCGGGTTTTCTCCAGCATTTCAAGTTTTCCATTCTGAATGGACAAAATCGGGCGAATATCCAGCATTCCGGCCATGCCCGCCGCCAGCGCGCTGACCCTGCCGCTCATGGCGATATATTTCAAGGTGCTGAGCGCGCCGAAGAAAAACGTGCGGCTGCGAATCGACTCGGCGGCGGCGCGGGCCTCTTCCAGCGTGGCGCCCTGCGCCGCTGCCTGGGCGGCGGCCAGCACCATAAATCCCTCCCCCAGGCTGACGCTGCGCGTGTCCATCACCTCGATGCGCCGCCCCGCGAACATTTCTGCCGCCTGGTGCGCGGCGGCGTAGGTGGCGCTCATCTCGCTGCTGATGTTCAGGCACAAGATTTCATCCGCTCCGGCAGCAAAAGCCTGCTCAAACGCCTGGAAAAAATGCCCCGGCGCGGGCGCGGCAGTGGTGGGAATTTTCTTTTCGCGGTCAATCCGCGCAAAAACGGTCTGATTATCAATTTCATACCCATCGCGGAAACCTTGCTCTCCAAATTGAATTTGGATGGGAACTTGAACAATATTGTGGCGCTGCGCCAGGCCAAATGGCAGGCCGGCATCCGTATCGGTGATAATGGCAAGTTTGGACATGGTTTCTCCTTGAATTGCGCTCAACTTTAACACACAAGGCCCCGGCAACGCAAATTTTTTTGATTTGCGCGGCAAAACTCGGCTACAATAGAAACACACATCAAAAAGGAGAAAACGATGATTACAGTCGAATTTAAACAAGATGGACAAATGATCGGCCTGATGAGCGCCGACCCCAAGGAATTCAAAACCGGCTCCAAAGGCTTCTACAGCATGGGGAAAATCTCCATCGGCGAGAAGCGTTACCAGGTGCAGGTGCAAATGGTTGAAATCGGCTCAAAACCCAAAGACGCCAAAGCCTGAAAGTCAAAAACTTCCCCACACGGGGAGTTTTTTTTGCAAAAAAAAAATAAACGAAACCATAAAAACTGCACTACAATAAAGCAAGATTTCAGGCCCCCTTCCCCAACATGAGCTGGAACACCACGCTTTTCCTCATTATCCAATTAATCGGCGCGGGCGCATCTGCCCTGGCGGCGCTGTTCGCCTGGCGGCGCAGAAACACCCCCGGCGGCCTCCCGCTGACGCTGCTGATGCTGGCCGTCACAGCCTGGGGCATCAGCGCGGCCCTGGAGATTCTCGCCCCGTCTCAGGAAAAAATATTTTGGGAAAGCCTGGAGCGCGTCAGCGCCTCCAGCGCCGCGGCGCTCTATTTACTCTACATTTTGGAGTACACCCAGCAAACCCGCCACATTAACCGTTATTTTTTGCTGGCACTGTGGGCCCTGCCAGCCGGTTCCATCATCAGCGCCCTGGCTGGCCGGGCCAGCGGAGAAATCGGCGCATGGCTTGTACCCGCCAGCGGGGAAGAGGAACACAATCCGTTCTTTTGGATTTACCTGGCATACCGTTACACAATGCAAATAAGCGGGAGCGCCCTGCTCGGCTGGAAGCTGCTGCGCTACCCAAAAACCTTCCGCCGCCAGGCGGGGACGCTTTTCGGCGCGGCGATACTGCCCTGGCTGGGAGAAATTTCCTCGCCGCTGCACCCTTCGGGCAACCCTCATCTTGACTGGTTCGACCCGCAGCCGATTGCCTACGCCATCAGCGGGTTGATTCTCGGCTGGGGCATTTTGCGCTACCACCTGTTGGATCTGGTTCCCATCGCGCGCGATGCCGTTTTTGAAAAAATCATGGAAGGCATTTTGGTTCTGGACAGCCAGAACCGGATTATAGATATTAACGCCAGCGCCCGCTACCTGCTCAACCTGACAGAAAATCCACTCGGAAAAGACGCGGCGCAGGCGCTGGGCAAACAAGCCGCAACGCTGAAACAGATTCAACGCGCCGATATGCCTTTTGTAGATACCTTGCTCGGCCCGCCCGTCAATCGCTGGGTGGAATTAATGAGCCTGCCGCTGCTGGATAAAAACGGGGAAATGCTCGGCAAATTAATTACCCTGCACGACATCACCGACCGGGTGGCCGCCGAAGCCTCATTAAAACAAAGCGAAGCCAACCTGAATGCGCTTTTTGCTGCTGCGCCTTTCACGTTGACCGTGACCTCGCCCAGCGATGGGCGCATTCTCTACCTCAACCCCACCGGAACTGCATTTTACAAAATTCAACCTGGCGAGTTGGGCCAATGCACTGCGCGTGATTATTATCAAAACCCGGCGGATCGCGCCGCCATGTTGGAACTTTTGGAAAGCAGCGGCGCAGTGGACAATTATGAGGCGGAAATGAAAACCCAAAGCGATGAGCCGCGCTGGGTTTTAATGTCCGTGCGTAAAATCCGCTACCAGGAGCAGGACGCGCTGCTCTCGGCGCAAATTGACATCAGCCAGCGCCGACAAACCGAAGATGAGCTGCGCCGCAGCCGCGCCCAACTCAAAGTCATTTTCGACCACGCCGGGGTAGGCATCCGCGTTTTGGATTCGAGCGGCGCGTACACGTTCACCAATCAACGCTGGGCCGAAATGCTGGCCCGCACACCGGAAGAAATCATCGGCAAAAGCGAAACAGAATTTTTGCACAAGGCGGATGTTTCGTACAGCCGCCATTTGTTCGAGGCGCTGATGGCCGGGGAAATCAAACAATATCAAGTGGAAACCCGTCACCTGCGCGGAGATGGCAGTTTGTTTTGGGGGGCTGTTTCCAATACGCCCATTTACGATGAAGACGGGAAAATGGACTCGGTGGTGGGATTCATCACCGATATTACCCAACGCAAACAAACCGAAAATACTCTGCGCGAAACCGAACGCCGTTTCCGTGAAATTTTGGAAAATATTTATCTATTTGCCATTACGCTCGATGCGCAGGGCAACCTGGTATTTGCCAACAATCATCTGCTGCAGGCCATGCAGTGGCGGCGCGAAGAAATCATCGGCAAAAACTGGTTCGAGTTATTTGTTGATTCGGGCGAGAAACAGCGCCAGGAGTTTTCACTCGCCATTCAGCGCGGCATCGTCCTCTCGCGCCACGAAAACAGCCTCCTGGCGCAAAATGGTCAGCGGCGGCCGGTAGCCTGGAGCAACATTCTGCTGCGGGACGAGGACGGCGCCATCAGCGGCATGGCCAGCATCGGCGAAGACATCACCGAGCAGCGGCGCGCCCAGCAGGCAGAGCGCAAGCAGCGCGAATTCGCCGAGGCGCTCAATGATACGCTTTTGGCGCTGACCAGTACGCTGCGCTTCGATGAGGCGCTCGACCGGATTTTGGAAAATATTGACAAGGTAATTCCGCTGGACGCGGTGAATATCAGCCTGATTGATGGTAATTACGTTCAAATTGTGCGCTCCAAGGGCTATGAAAAGCATGGACACAGTGATGCAGATGTGAACCAACTTCGCTTTTCTGTGAAAAAGGCCAAAAATTTTGCAACCATGCTGCGGACACAAGAACCCATCATGATTCCTGATGTCAAAAACTACCCCGGCTGGCAGGATGTTCCCAGTGCGCGCTGGATACGCTGCTACATGGGTACGCCCATTCTTGTGGATGGGAAAGTGGTCGGTTTTTTGAGCATGGATAACGCCACGCCCAATTTCTTCAACGAGAGTCATGTGCGCGGCCTGCAAGCCTTCAGCCTGCAGGCCGCCATCGCCATCAAAAACTCACAGTTATACGAGAAAAGCAATCAGACGCAGGTCAACCTGCGGCGCTCCAATCGCAACCTGACCACCCAGTTGAAAAAAAATGAAGAACTGCGCGCTCAACTGCGCGAACAAACCATCCGCGACCCGCTGACCGGGCTGTACAATCGCCGCTTTTTGGAGGAAACGTTGCAGCGGGAGTTGGCGCGCAGTCAGCGCGATGGAACCCCGGTCAGCATGGTGATGATGGATATTGACCTATTCAAAAATGTAAATGACACCTACGGCCACGCGGCGGGCGACGAGATGCTGAAGGACCTGGGCCGTTTATTAATCAACGGCACGCGCCAGGGCGATGTTGCCTGCCGCTTTGGCGGCGAAGAATTTGCCATCATTCTGCCGGGCGCGCCCACGCATATTGCGCTGGAACGCGCCGAGCAGTGGCGCCGGCAGTTCGCTGAAAGTGAAGTCACCTACGGCCCTTTCAATATTTCGGCCACTATTTCGCTCGGCGTGGCCGCTTTTCCTCAGCACAGCCTGACCGGCCCGGGCTTAATCGCCGCCGCCGACCAGGGGTTGTATCAGGCCAAACAAAGCGGGCGCAACCGCGTCTGCCTGGCGAAGGACTACGCTTGAGAAATTTGTTTGACAAATAAACAATCTATGCTATACTGGCAGACGAGATTGTTAGTTGTTGTACAGGTATCCCCGGCAACGCGCTCGGGGTCTTTTCTTAAATAGAACCAGGCAGCACCTTCTTTCAAACTTAACCGCCGTTGGCGGATAATGAACAAAAATCTAGCACAAAAAAGGTAAAAGATTTCATGAGTAACAAATTAAGAATAATTCCCCTGGGAGGGCTGGGGGAAGTAGGCAAAAATATGATGGCCTACGAGTACAACGACCAGATTTTGCTGGTGGATGCCGGTTTGATGTTTCCCGACAACGACATGCTGGGCGTGGATTACATCATCCCCGATTTTGAGTACCTCTACGACAAAAGCCACAAAGTAGCCGGAATTGTCATCACGCACGGCCATGAAGATCACATCGGCGCGCTGCAGCACGTCCTCAGCCGCGTCCCGGCGCCGATTTTCGGCACTCCGCTGACGCTGGGGCTGGTGGAAGTCAAACTGGCGCGCAATGGACTTTCCGGCAAGGCTGACCTGCGCAAAGTTCAGGCGGGCGAAACCGTGCAAATCGGCCCCTTCAAGGTGGAGTTTTTCCACGTCAGCCACTCCATCCCCGATGCAGTCGGGCTGGGAATTACCACTCCGGCTGGCTTTCTCATCCACACTGGCGATTTTAAATTCGACCATACTCCGGTGGATAACTGGCCGACTGATTACGCCAAACTGGCTGAATTTTCCCGGCGCGGCGTGGACCTGCTGCTCTCCGATTCGACCAACGCCGAGCGCCCCGGCTGGACGCCCTCCGAGCGCGTCATCGGCCCGGCGCTGGATGAAGTTTTCAAAACCGCGCCCGCGCGCATCATCATCGCCACTTTTGCCTCACTCATTTCGCGCATTCAGCAGGTGGCAGATGCCGCCGTGCGCCACAAGCGCAAAATGGCTTTCGCCGGAACCAGCATGGTAGATAACGCCAAGATGGCGCGCACGCTGGGCTACCTGGTCGTCCCCGATGAAACCCTGGTCAGCATCGAAACCGCGCTCAACCTTCCGCCAGAACAGGTGGTTTTGATGTGCACCGGTTCACAGGGTGAACCTTCCTCCATCATTGGACGACTGTCCTCCGGCAGCAACCGTCAGTTTGACCTGATTCCCGGTGACACGGTCGTGCTTTCCTCGCACCCCATCCCCGGAAACGAGGAAGGCGTCAGCAAAACCATCAACCGCATGTTGCGGCGCGGCGCCAATGTGATTTATGACTCGATGATGCCCGTTCACGTTTCGGGCCACGCCAGCCAGGAAGAACAAAAGTTGATGCTCAACCTGGTCAAGCCCAAACACTTTATGCCCATTCACGGCGAGCTGCGCCAACTGCGCCGCCACGCCTGGCTGGCGGAACAAGTCGGCCTGCCCGCAGACAAAATCACCGTTGTGGAAAATGGGCAAATTGTGGAGTTGATTGACGGCAAGGTCTCGCTGGGAGAGCGCATTCCGGGCGGCTACATCTTCGTCGAAGGCGGCGCCGTCAACGAAATGGACCGTGACGTGATGAAAGAACGCGAATTGTTGTCGCGCTCTGGCATTGTCATCGTCAACCTGAGCATAGACAAATTCACCAACCGCCTGCGCGATGAACCAGAAATCTTGACGCGCGGCTTCATCTCCTCGGAAGATTCGGAAACCCTGCTGCCCGCCCTCAAAAAGCGCGTGGTGGATGTCATCCATGGCGGCGGCATGAGCGTGGAAAAAGACATCGTGGCCGTGGCGCGAACTTTCCTCTTCAACGAAACCAAACGCCGCCCACAAATTTTCGTCACCATCACCAAAGCATAAAAAGAAATCGGAGCGGTCTCAGACCGCTCCGATTTCTTTTCGATAAACATTCGTCTCCCAGCGGAGAAAACCCAGGCGCTGATACAGCCGATTGGCGGCCTCGCGCCGCGGATTGGAGGTCAGCGCCAGATAATTTGCGCCGCGCTCCCCGGCCAGACGAATCGCGGCGAGGGTCAGCGCCGCTCCGATTCCGCGCCCGCGCGCCGCCTCGTCCACGACGACATCCTCCAGCCGAGCGTGAGTGCCTGTCGGCGCCATCACCAGGCTGAGGGTGGCCGCGCCGACAATTTCCCCGCTCGCCTCGCGGGCAATCAGCAAAATGCTGCCGGGAAAATGTACCAGCTGCTGAAAAAATTGGCGAGTCCAGGCGGGAGCGCCGCCCGTCAGCTGCGGCAAAAGCCGCGCCAGCGCGTCAAAAATCTCTTCCGTGTCGGCGGTGACCGTTTCAATCTTCACGGGGAAATTCTCCGATAAATGCTGTAGTCGGCAATATTGGTTTCCAGCGCATAATTTTCAGCCACAAATTTGTAGACCTGGGCAATGTTGGCGGGCAAAAAACGCCAGAGTTGGCCGCTTTTTTCCTGCTCGCGGCGGGTCAGCGGGTCGAGGCAGGGCAGCAAATCCTGATTGACGGCGCAGGTATCCACAATCAGCGCCGGTGGGTGGGCGCTCAGGTCGGCGTAAAAACGCTCGGCCAGGCCCGCTGCCAGCGGCGAATCGGCCAGCAGCGGGTAGAACAAAATCGCTGAGGGAGTGGCGCGGCGGGAGAGGAAGTTGAAGGCCAGCCGCCCGCCCCAAACCAGAATCAGGTCGTCTGGGGCAGATTTTTCGCGTAAATAAAGGGCCAGCGGGTGGTCAATTTCCACACCTTTTTGACGTTCAAAAATCAGGCGCGTGAAAATCTGACGATAGTCGGAAATCGTGCGCGGGGCGAGGATAAAAGCCAGCAGGAATAAAGCCGGGAACAGCCAGGCGCGCGTGGGGCGGGTCAGCCCCGGCAGCGCATCGAATAACGAAGCCGAAAGCAGCCCCAGCGCCGGAAGCCAGAGCATCAGATAATGGGCGTAGCCGCGCCCTGAAACGCCGCTGAAAATGATTTCCAACGGCAGCGCAAAAAAAAGCAGCAGGGAGAGCGGTTCGCGGCGCGAGGGCGAGACCGCCAGGGCAGCCAGCCCCAGCAGGCCAAACCCGGCGGGAATGCCAATTTGCGCCAGCCCGTCGAGAAAAACCGGCGCCAGACCCTGCGATTCTTTTTGAATGGAGAAGTTGAAGAGCAGCGCGGCATCCAGCAGGGCGCGAAAATTGTTTCCCAGCGCAAAAGCCAGGGAAACGCCGCCCACAATCAGCAAGACGGCCAGCCCAGACCAGAGCAGACGGCGCGCGAGGCTGCGAAAATCATGAGTCAACACGGCCTGCAGGCTCCAGGCCAGTACGCCCGCCAGCGCGGAGGCGGTATTGTTGGCGCGCAGCAAAAATCCGCCAGCAAAGGCCAGGCCCAGTAAAAATGGGTAGCGCCGCGCGGCGGGGGCTTGCTGCGAGCGCAGAAAAGCCCAAAAAGCCAGAAAAGCCAGGGGCAGGGCGTATTCTTCGGTCAGATTGCCGCCGTCCAGCGCGGCGTTGAGGCCAATCAGCCAGGTGAAGGTTCCCAGCCAGGCGGCGCTTTGGCTCCAGCGGCGGCGCATGGCGTCAAAGCCGAGGGCGGCGGCCAGGGCCAGGGCCAAAAATTCCAGCGCCCAGACGCCCCAGCGCGTGCCTCGTCCCAGCCACAAGCCGAGGGCGTTGAGGTAGAAAATTCCCGGCGGCTTGCTTTCCCAAAAATCAAGGTAGGGAAGTTTGCCCTGGAGAATTTGCTGGCCGGTGTAGAGGTAGTAGCCGCTGTCGAGCGAGGGAAAAACCGTCAGCGGGCTGGCCTGGCGCAAGGCGGTCAGCAAAAGCAGGAGGCTGAGCAATCCGCCGAAAAGAGGGGGCAAAATTCGTTTGAACATTCGGCCTGTGGGGATGCCGTTTTATTTCATCTGCTGGCGCAAAATGTGGAGTTTTGCCACAATTTCAGCGGGCAGGCGCGAGACGTGGCCCAGCGTGTGCGCCATGAAAACGACTTTGGCGACATGTTCGACCCGTTCCATGTGAATGAGGCATTCTTCCAAATCACGGCCAACGGTGATTGCGCCGTGGTTGCGGATGAGGACGGCGTCATGGGCGCGAATGTGGGCGCGGATGGCTTCGGCATTTTCGCTGGTGCTGGGGGTGGCAAAATCTGTGACGGGCACCGGGCCGAGGCCTTCCAGCAGTTCCGGCAGTACATCTTCGGGGAAGGGGATTTCGGCCACCGTCAGCGCGGTGGCGTGCGCCGGGTGAGCGTGGATGACGG
>JAVHNW010000247.1:0-12517 GCA_036169755.1 bacterium
GTTTGTGCTGTGGGTTTTGGAGGGACGGCCCGTCCGCACCAACGGAGACGGCAACCAGGCGCGCGGTTTCACCTACATTGACGACATTGTGCGCGGCATCATCGCCGCGCTCCAGCCGGTTGGCTATGAAGTCATCAACCTGGGCGGGCACGAGGTCATCACCATCAACAACCTGGTGACGCTGATTGAAGACATCACCGGCAAACGGGCCATCGTTCAGCATGGCCCGCCCAACCCGGCGGATATGTTCACCAACTGGGCGGATGTCAGCAAGGCGCGTCAGATGTTGGGCTGGGCGCCGGAATATGACATGCGGCGCGGCACCGAAAAACTGGTGGAATGGTATCTGGCCGAGCGCAGTTGGGCCAGGGACGTTTTGACCCCGTGATAAAAAAACTGCTCGCCACCTGGCGCGATGATACCCTGTTGCGCCGGGTGGCGAAAAACAGCGCGTATCTCTTTTCCAGCAGCTCGCTGGGAATTGTTTTTAATTTAATCGCCAGCATTTATGCCACCCGCGCGGTTGGCATAACCGGCTTTGCCATCCTCGGCGCCATCACCACCTTTGCCGCTGTTGCCGACAAACTACTTTCCTTTCGCATCGGCGAATTGGTCATCAAATACGCGGGCGGCGCCCTGGCAAAAAAAGAAACCTCACGCGCCGCCGCCGTTTTCAAAATCGCCGCCCTGACCGAATTGGCCGTTTCGCTGCTTTCCTACCTGCTGATTGTGGCGCTGGCCCCGCTGGCGGCGCTCTACTTTGCCAAAGACGCCTCCCTCGCGCCCTACTTCATCTTCTACGGCCTGATTGTGCCAGCCGGATTCGTCTACGAAAGCGCCAGCGCTCTGCTGCAAATCAGCGGACATTTTCGCTCGCAGGCCGCGCTCAACCTTTCGCAAAGCGTGGTCACGGCGCTGATTGTGGTCTACGCCTACCTGAGCGGCGCCGGGCTGGGCCTGGTGCTGGTCGCCTACTTGACGGGGAAAATCATCATCGGATTCGGCTACGCCGCCCTGGCCCTGTGGCGCGCCGGACAGCTTTTCGGCCCCGGCTGGTGGCGCGCCTCTATGCGGGAACTGCCGCCCGCCCGCGAGTTTTGGGGCTTCGCCTTCTCCAGCAATTTCTCCGGCACCGTCAATTTATTCGTGCGCGACAGCGACATTTTGTGGATTAACGCCCTGGCCGGGCTGGAACAGGGCGGCTACTATAAATTGGCGATGTCGCTCATCGGCTACATGCTCATCCCGGTTGACCCCTTCATCAAAACCAGTTTTCCCGAAATTTCCAAAGCCGTAGCCGAAAAAGCCTGGGCGCGCCTCAAAAACTTGCTGCGGCGGCTGACTTTCATCTCCGGCGCCATCACCCTGGCCTTTGGCTCGGCGCTGTTGATTTTTGCCAAACCACTCATTTTCAACCTGATTTACGAACCGAAATTCCTGCCCGCACTGCTCCCCGCCCTGATTCTCTTCCTCGGCTACGGCCTGGCCAACACCCTCTTTTGGAATCGCCCGCTGATTTTGGCGCTCGGACACCCGGTTTTTCCCCTGGTCGTCACAACGGCCTTCGGGTTGGCTAAAATCGCCCTCAGCCTCTACCTCGTGCCGCGTTTTGGCATGAGCGCCCAGGCCGCGCTGATGTCGGCCTACCTTATTCTCTCGGTTGGTGTCATCGCCGCGCGCGGCATTGCCGAAATCCAATCTGCCGCCGCGCCCGCCAACTGATTTCAAATCCCCCCTGCCCGCCATGAAAATAGTTGCCATCTCCGGTTCGGTTATTCCATCCAGCCTCGCCAACAGCATTCAGGCGATGAAAGCCAGCCATGCGCTGGCCCAGTTGGGGCATGAAGTCACCCTGATTGTTCCCGCCGACCTCTCCGGCCCGGCTGCCGCGCGCGCCTGGGAAGCGCTGCGCGCCCAGTACGGGCTGGAAACCCGCTTCAGCATCGAATGGCTGCCAGCCGCCTCGCGCCGCCTGTTTTTTCTCGCCGCCGTGCGCCGCGCCAAAAGTTTGAAGCCCGATTTGCTGTACGTCTGGCCGATGCAGTCGGCGGTGCTGGGGCTGATGCTCGGCCTGCCGGTGATTCTCGAAATGCACGACCTGCCCTCCGGGCGGGTGGGGCCGCTCTGGTATCGCTACTTCCGCGATTCGAGGGGCAAAAAACGCATCACCGTCATCACCAAAGCCTTGCGCGAGGCGCTCAACCAACGCTTTGGCGCTTTTTTGCGCCAGTCGGATGTGGTTCTCGCGCCGAATGGTGTGGAATTGGAGCGCTTTGCCGAACTGCCCACGCCGGAAGTTGCCCGCCGTTTATTGGGGCTTTCCCCGGCCCCAACCGTGGTCTGCGCCGGTCACTTGTACGCGGGCCGAGGCGTGGAAAACTTCCTTGATCTGGCGGCGCGCCTGAGCGGGGCGCGTTTCCTGTGGGCGGGGGGCAAACCCGAAGATGTCGAGCGCTGGCGGGGCGAATCTGCCGCGCGGGGCCTGTCCAATCTCACCTTTACCGGCTTCATCAACAACGCGCAGCTGCCGCTTTACCTGGCCGCCGCCGATGTTTTGCTGATGCCCTATGCCCGTCAGATTGGCATTTCCAGCGGCGAGGGTCATTCGGCGCAAATTTCCAGCCCAATGAAAATGTTTGAATATCTGGCGGCGGGGCGCGCCATCCTTGCCAGCGATTTACCGGTTTTCCGCGAGGTGTTGAATGAGGAAAACGCGGTTTTTTGCCCGCCGGAAAATGTGAACATGTGGCAGGGCGCGCTGCAATCCCTGCTCGATTCGCCCTCCCGCCGCGCGGCGCTGAGCGAGCAGGCCCGCCAGGACGCGCAAAAATATTCGTGGACGGTGCGCGCCCGCCGCATTTTGGATGGGTTTTTGGAAGACTGAATTTTTTAACAAGTTTCCAGGGCTTCGCGCAGACGGGCCACTTCTTCCAGGGTGTTGTAATGTACGGCGCCAACGCGTACCATGCCGCCGCTTTCTTCCACACCCAGTTGTTCGCTGATGTTGAGCGCGTAGTAGTTGCCATCCCAAACATAAATGCCCGCTGCCGCCAATTTTTGGGCAGTCTCGCGCGGGTGCTGGTCGCGCAGCCGGAAGGAGTAGGTCGCCACGCGCTGGTCGAGTTTGCGCGGGTCGCTGAGGCCGTAAATTTTCAGGCCGGGGATGCTTTGCAGGGCGGCCAGCAGGCTGCGGCTGAGTTCAAATTCGTAGGCGCGGGTGGCCGCCAGGGCTTTTTTGAGTTCCAGGCGGCGGCCCTGGTAGCCTTCTTCGCGCAGGCTTTCCTGCATTTCTGCGCCAAATTGCTGACCGATCCATTCAAAATATTCGAGCGCGCCCAGCACCCCGGCGATGGCTTCGTGATTTTGGGTGCCGGTTTCAAACTTTCCGGGCAGCGAATTGGTGGCCGGGCGCACTTTGTAGGCAAAAAGTTTTTCCAGCAGGGCTTGTTTGCCAAATAAAATTCCGGCGTGGGGGCCAAAATATTTATAGGCGGAGGAAACCAAAAAATCGCAGTCCAATTTTTGCACGTCAATCGGGCCATGCGCGGCGTACTGGACGGCGTCCACGTAGACCAGCGCGCCAGCCGCGTGCGCCATGCGGATGATTTTCATCAGCGGGTTGATGGTGCCGAGCGAGTTGGAGGCGTAACCGACTGCCAGCAGGCGCGGTTTGCGCTCCAGCGCGGTTTGTAAACTTTCCAGGTCGAGTGTGCCGTCTTCGAGATGGAAATCCACCCAGCGGACGCTGACGCCTTTGTCTTGCGCGGCGAGAATCCAGGGGCTGACGTTGGCGTCATGGTCGAGGCGGGTGACGACAATTTCATCGCCGGGTTGCCATTCGCGGGCCAGGCTGCGGCTGATGTGCAGGGTGAGCGTGGTCATGTTGTTGCCGAAGATGATTTCTTGCGGGCTGGCGGCGTTGTAAAAATCGGCCATGGCGGCGTGGGCTTCATCCAGGATGGCGTCAGAGGCGGCGCTGGTGGCGAAAACGCCCTCATGGTTGGCGTTATTTTCCAGCAGGTAGCGGTTGATGCGCTCGATGGACTGCCGCGCAATTTGTGTGCCGCCGGGGTTGTCGAAGAAGGTGGCCGGGCGGTTGAGGGAGGGAAATTGCTGTCGGATGAGATTCAGGTCGAGGGACATGGAAACTCCAGGGGACGGGGCGGGAAGTGGTTTAGGCTTCGCTGATTTTTTGCCATTCTTCGGGCGTGTTGACGTTGAAAAAGGCCAGGCCGGAAGGGTCGAGGCGGGCGAGTTCATCGCTTTCGAGCGTGGCGAGGCGCACGCGCGGAAACCAGGCAATCACTTTCCATTGGTTGTCTCGCAGGGCTTGCTCAATGGCGGGCAGGCAGTTTTCGCGCCGGTAAACGGCGTGCAGCGGTTCCAGCCCCGCGGCGCTGCGCGGGATGGCGACATCTGCTTCGGCGGCGAGCGCTGTCAGCCGGGTGAAAATGCTGGGGCTGGCGAAGGGCATGTCGCAGGCGACAACCGCTGTCAGCGGGGAGTGGGCGCTCATCAGCGCGGTATACAATCCGCCCAGGGCGCCGCGTTCTGGAATTAAATCGGTAACGAGGGGCAGGCCCAAAAATTCATAGGCTGCCGGGTGGTTGGTGGTGATGAGGATTTCATCGGCTAGCGGCGAGAGGCGGGCGATGAGGCGCTCAATCAGTGTTTGGCCGTTGAGGGGCAGCAGGGCTTTGTCGCGCCCCATGCGTGAAGATTTTCCACCGGCTTGAATGACGAGGCTGAGCATGAGCCGATTATAAAGATGAATGAGGAAAGAAGAAAGATGAAACTACGCAAAGTGGTTGGGCGTAGCGTCAGACAAAGCGCGGGTGATTTTGGCCGTCATAAAAAATCTAAAAAGATGTCGGTTGCGGAAAACGCCGCCAGGGGTTTTACTGTATAATCAAAAGGCGTGTTCAACGCAAAGGAAAATTAATTTTCCTTTTTTTACTCACAACTCTCTATAGGAGGAGAAACGTGAAGAAAAACCTGTTTTCCTTACTTTCGGCCCTGGTTTTGGTCAGCCTGATGCTGGCTGCCTGCGGCCCGGCAGTGACGGCCACCGAAGCGCCTGCCGCCGCCACCGAAGCGCCCGCTGCTGCCACTGAAGCGCCCGCTGCCACCGAAGCCCCAGCCATGCCCGCCTTCGTGGGCGATAAGTTGGAAGCCCCCGATTGCACGTACGGCGGCAACATGAAATCCATTGAAGCGGTGGACGAGTACACCGTCAAGTTTACGCTGTGCGCGCCAGACCCGGCCTTCCCCTCGAAGATTGCCTTCTCGTCCTTCGCCATTCAGCCCAAGGAACATCTCGAAGCCACCGGCGGCTCCCCGCTGGAAAATCCGGTCGGCACCGGCCCCTACCAGGTTGCCGAATGGAAACGCGGCGAGGAATTGATTTTCAAGGCTTTTGACGGCTATTGGGGCGAGAAAGCCAAGACCCCCACGCTGGTCTTCCGCTGGCAGTCCGAGGCCGCTGGCCGCCTGGTTGAACTTCAATCTGGCACGGTGGACGGCATTGACAACCCCGGCACTGATGATTTCGCCACGATTGCGGCGGATCCGAACCTGCAGTTAATCAATCGCCCGGCGTTGAATGTCATGTACATTGGCTTCAACAACACCACCGCCCCATTCGACAATGAAATGGTGCGCCAGGCGGTTGCCATGTCAATTGACCGCGCTTCCATCATCAAAAACTTCTACCCGGCTGGCTCGGAAGTGGCCGATTTCTTCACCCCCTGCGCCATCCCCAACGGCTGCGTGGGCGATGCCTGGTACGGTTTTGACCCCGCCAAGGGCAAGGAACTGCTCGCTCAGGCTGGGTACGCGGATGGTTTCAAGACCACGCTCAGCTACCGCGATGTTGTGCGCGGCTACCTGCCTCAGCCCTCGGTTGTGGCCCAGGATATCCAATCGCAGTTGAAGCAAAACCTGAACATTGACGTGGAAATCGTGGTGATGGAATCCGGCGCTTTCCTCGACGCCGCTGACTCTGGCACCATTCAGGGCATGCACCTGCTCGGTTGGGGCGCAGACTACCCGGACCAGACCAACTTCCTCGACTACCACTTCGGCGCCGGGTCTTCCAAGCAGTTTGGTAACAAATACGAAGACATCGTGGCCGCCCTTAAACAGGCCGCCTCGCTCGCCATGGACGCCGACCGCAAACCGCTCTATGAGCAGGCTAACGCCCTCATCAAACAGCACGTTCCGATGATTCCGGTTGCTCACGGCGGCTCGGCTGTCGCCTTCAAATCCACCGTTCAGGGTGGACACGCCAGCCCGCTCGGCAACGAATACTTCGCCGTGATGAGCAATGGCGGCGACACTTTCGTCTGGATGCAGAACGCCGAACCCATCTCGCTCTACTGCGCAGATGAAACCGATGGCGAATCGCTGCGCGCCTGCGAGCAGGTGACTGAATCCCTGCTGCGCTACGAAGTCGGCGGCACCGCTGTCGAACCCGCTCTGGCCGAATCCTACACCGCCAACGCCGATCTGACCGAGTGGACCTTCACCCTGCGTCAGGGCGTGCAATTCCACGATGGCTCAATGCTTGACGCCAATGACGTGGTCGCCTCGCTCGTCCTGCAATGGGACGCTGCCAACCCGCTGCACAAGGGCAATACCGGCGGCTTCTCCTACTGGAGCGGTCTGTTTGGGCCCTTCCTGAACGCCCCGGCCCAGTAGTCGTCTTCGCGTCACCCACCAACCCCCGGCGGAGCCGCTTCCATCGCCCCGCCGGGGGTTTCTTCCACCAACGGGAAAATCCCCCTAAAAAATGACCACCTATATTCTGCGCCGTATTCTTGCCAGTCTGCCGGTTTTGTTGGGCATTTTGTTTGCCACCTTTGCGCTTGGCCGCATGATTCCTGGCGACCCCTGCCGCGCAATTTTGGGCGAAAAAGCCACGGACGCTGTTTGCGATGATTTTATTCACCGGCACGGGCTGGATAAGCCGATTCCGGTGCAGTTTGGCATTTATACCCAGGAAGTTCTCACTGGTGATTTTGGCACTTCGTTCCGCTTCGCCAAACCGGTTGGCGATTTATTAATTGAACGCCTGCCCACCACGCTGGAATTGAGCCTGGCCGCGCTTTTCATCAGCATTGTGATTGGCATTCCGCTGGGGATTATCTCGGCGGTGCGTCATAACAGTTGGGTGGATGTTGTAACCATGGTCTGGGCCAACATGGGCGTTTCCATGCCGGTTTTCTGGCTGGGGCTGATGCTGGCCTACGTTTTTTCCCTGACTCTGAAGGATACGCCGTTCTGGCTGCCCCCCTCTGGCAGGCTGACTTCGGGCGTCATTTCGACCTCGTTTGCGGATCTGTGGGGCTGGAGCGTTCCGGCAAGCGGCGTCTGGCGCAACCTGGTGGATTTCATCTCCCGCCTGAACATTCTCAACGGCCTGCTGACGCTCAACTTCACCCTGGTTGCTGACGCCGTCAAACATCTCATTTTGCCCGCTGTGGCGCTCGGCACCATTCCGATGGCGATTATCGCCCGCATGACGCGCTCATCCATGCTGGAAGTGCTCGGCCAGGATTACATTCGCACGGCGCGCGCCAAAGGCGTCAAGAGTTGGGGCGTCATTCTCAAGCACGCTTTCCGCAACGCGCTGCTGCCGCTGATGACGGTCATCGGTCTGTCGCTGGGCGGTCTGCTGGGCGGCGCGGTGCTGACCGAGACGACCTTCGGCCTTTCGGGTGTTGGCCGCATTTTATATGACGCCATCACCGCCCGCGATTACGCCATTGTGCAGGCCTTCACCGTGGTGATTGCCGTTTTCTTCGTTTTCCTCAACCTGGCGGTGGATGTGCTTTACGCCTACGTTGACCCGCGCATTCGATTGGACTAAGCGCATGGCATCAGACAAAACTCCCTCCATCGCGTCATTGGATGCCGAAGCGATTACGCTTCAATCCGTCAGCCTGTGGCAGACCACCTGGCACCGGCTTTTTCGGCGAAAATCTTCCGTGGTTGGGCTGGGCATCATCCTGGCGCTGATTTTTATCGCACTCACCGCGCAGTGGCTGGCGCCTTACGACCCGATTGACCAACCCGGCAAGGCCGAAAATTTGCGCCCGCGCGCCGCGCCTTGCATTCACCTGTTGGGCTGCCCCGCCGACCAGCCTCAGCATCTGATGGGGCTGGACGCCAACTTCCGCGATGAGTTCAGCCGCCTGCTCTATGGCACCCGCCTCAGCCTTTCGATTGGCTTTTCCACCGTCATTTTTGCCATCATCATCGGCACCGTGCTGGGCGCGCTGAGCGGATATTTTGGCGGCTGGGTGGATACGGTCATCATGCGCGTCATGGATGTTTTGCTGGCTTTTCCCTCGCTGCTGCTGGCGATTGCCATCGTCACCGTGCTGGGGCCGGGGCTGATTAATGCCCTGCTCGCCATCGGCATCGTCTCGATTCCATCCTACGCGCGCGTGGTGCGCGCCAGCGTCCTTTCGGTGCGCGAGATGGATTTCGTCTCGGCCACCCGCGCTCTCGGCGGAAGCGACTTCCAAATTCTCTTTGGGCGCATTCTGCCCAACGCGCTCACCCCGCTGATCGTGCAGGGCACGCTCGGCATCGCCACCGCCATTCTCGATGCCGCCGCGCTTTCCTTCCTGGGCCTGGGCGCTCAGCCGCCAACCCCCGAATGGGGCGCAATGCTCGGCTCGGAGCGCAACCAGGTTTTCAGCGCGCCGCATCTCGTTTTTTATCCCGGCCTGGCAATTATGATTACCGTGCTGGCCTTCAACCTGCTCGGCGATGGTCTGCGCGATGCGCTCGACCCGCGTCTGGCGCATGGCGGTTGATTTTCATTTTGGCATTTGTTGTTTTGAGGCAGGCCGCGCGGCCTGCCTTTTTGTTTGCCCTTCAGCGTATAATGATTTCATTGCGCCGCATTTCCCTGGAGGCACAGCCCATGACTCGCCATCCCAAAACGCTGTTTTCCCTGCTCCTTTTTTCCGCGCTGCTGACGGCCTGCGGATTTCCTTCCCTTTTTTCCAGCCCCACGCCCACCCCCGCGCCACAGCCTCCCGCCATTGTCGAAACCGACCCGCTTGCGGGAAGCGTGCTAAAACCGCAGCAGGCGGTGGCTTTTTTCTTTAATCAGGCCATGAACCGCGCCTCGGTGGAATCTGCGCTGACGCTGGAAAATGGAAACGGAATTTTCACCTGGATGGACGACAGCACCCTGCTGATGACTTCCGCCGCGCCCCTCCCGGCGGATTCGGCAGTGAGATTTACACTGGCCCCTGGCGTACTCGCTGCCAATGGCCTGGCCTCGCTGGAATCTCAGACCTTTGATTTCACCGTCACCGGGGCGCTGCGTCTGACGCAAATTTTGCCCGCGGACGGCGCCGCTGAAGTTTCCCCCACCTCGGCGATTGTGGCCTCCTTCAACCAGCCGGTGATTGCGCTGGGTGGCGACCCGGCCAGCCAGCCCGCCGCCTTCAGCCTGCAACCGGCGGCCAGCGGGCGCGGCGAATGGCTCAATACCAGCACCTACATTTTTCACCCCGAACCCGCTTTGGCTGGCGGCGCTCCCTACCGCGTTTTGCCCAACCCGGCGCTAATTTCCACCTCCGGCGGTGCTTTTGAAAACCCGGCAGCCTGGGCTTTTTCCACCTCCCTGCCGCGCCTGCTGGAAATTACGCCCGGCGCCGAAACCCCGGTCACGCCGCGCCCCACGGTGAAAATGATTTTCAACCAACCGATGGACTCGGCCAGCCTCGAAAACGGCGGCCTGAGCGTGACCTGCGATTCGCTGCCGCAAACGCCTGTTGGCTGGGCGTGGAACGCGCGCAAAAGCGAGGCGACTTTTCGTTTTGCGCGCGACCTGCCGCGTGGCGCAGATTGCGCGCTGCGGCTTTCTGCCGCGTCTGTCCGCGCCGCTTCTGGCGCGGCGCTGAGCGAAGATGCCGCGCAATCCTTCCGCATTTTTTCTCCGCTGACTCTGGCCGAAGCGCCCGCCTCGCCCAAAGCCTATTCGCAGCCGTTTCAGGCCACGCTCAGCGCGCCGCTGGATAATGGCGTCCGCATCGCTGACTTTTTGACGGTTTCACCGCCGGTCAAAAACCTCTCGGCCTATGGCTATGACCAGCAAATCAGCGTGGACGGCGATTTTGTGGCTGGGGCTCTGTACACGTTTACGCTGGCAGCTGGGCTGCCAGATGCCTACGGCCAGGCTTCCACCGCGCCGATTGTTTTCAGCGGCGTCACTCTGCCGCCCGAAGCGGCGCTGAACATGCCTTACGTTTCGCTGATTTTTGTCCGCCCCGATGCGCCGCAGGCGGCGGTGCAAATTGCCAGCCTGAGCGAAATTGACCTGGCGCGCGCCGCGCTCAGCCTGCCCGATTATTTTTCGCTCAACAATAATTTTGACCAGCAGCAGGCTTTTGTTTTTTCAAGTTCCGGCGGCGAATTTTGGCAGGAAAGCCCGCCCTACCGCGAGCAAATGGCGGATTATGATTTGCCGCTTTCTGCCGATGGCGTTTTGCCGCCTGGCGTGTACCTGCTGCGCGCTTCGTCCAACCAAATTGTCAGCCAATATAATCGCAGCCAGCGCTCATTTTTTGTGCTTTCCAGCAATATCAATGTCACTTTTAAGGTGGATGCCAAAAGTGCGCTGGTCTGGGCGGTGGATTTGCGTACTGGTCAGCCGGTCAGCGCTGCCAGCGTGCAGATTTTCAACGCGGCTGGCGCGCCCGTTGCCAGCGGCGTGACGGACGCGGATGGCCTGTGGCGCGGCGAGTTGGGCCAATCTCTGCTGCAGGAAACTGTCTATGCGGTGGTTGATCAGCCCGGCCAGGAAACGTTTGGGCTGGCGAGTTCGCAATTTAATCCTGGCCTTTCGCCCTGGGAAGTGGGCATTAGCGCCGACACCAACGGCCCGCAGCCTTTTGTTTATCTGTACGGCGACCGCCCCGTCTACCGCCCTGGCGACACACTCTATTTTCACGGCATGGCGCGTGAGCGCTTCAATGGCCGGTATGCCGATTTGCCCGGCGGCGCGGCGGGCTGGACGATTCAACTTTCCGATACCACCGGCAACCCGCTGCAGACGCAGCCGCTGCAACTTTCGGCGTATGGCGCATTTGATGGGTCGTTTACGCTGCCCGCTTCCATGCCGCCCGGCGGCGCCTATTTGCAAGTCAATGGCAATCAAAACCCGGCGGGTTACCGTGAAAGTTATTCGATGTATTTTCAGGTGGCCGATTATCGCAAGCCGGAGTTGAATCTCGCGGTGACTTTTGACCCCGCCGAGGCCGTTTCCGGCCAGCCGCTGACGGCCCGCCTGCAGGCCGATTACTTTTTCGGCGCGCCTGCGCCCGATGTGGCGATTAGCTGGCGTTTGTACCGTCAGGCGGGATATTTTAACCTGCCCGGTTTTCAGACCGGCAGCTATTCTGCGGATTGGTTGGGCCAATTTGACGGCATTTACGGCGTGGATGTCGAAAGTGGCACAGCCCAAACCGATGCCAATGGCGCGCTGGAATTGACTTTTGACCAGTTGACCGCTCAGGAATTTTCCACCTACACCCTCGAAATCACCGCCAGCGAAAGCGGCGGCTTTCCCGTCAGCGCGCGCGGGGTGTTGACGATGCACCCCGATAAAATTTACGCGGGAATTCGCCCGGCGCAATTTGTTGGGCGGGCGGGGCAGGCGTTCAACTTCAGCCTGGCCGCCGCCGACTGGCAGCAGCATTTTCTGGCTTCTCAGCCGCTGACGCTGACCTGGGAAAAAATTACCTGGCAAAGCCAGGCGGACCGCTACGGTTTTTACACCTATCAACCGCAGGCCGCTCCGCTCGAAACGGCAAATGTCGTCACGGACGGGCAGGGACTGGCTGCGGCGGCGTTTACGCCTACCGAAGCGGGGACGTATCGCCTGCGCGTGGCAGCGGGCAAAAACCTCAGCGAGACGCTGGTTTGGGTTGGCGGAGCAGGCCAGGCCGCCTGGCCGGTTCTGCCCTTTGACCGGATTCAACTGACAGCGGCGCAAAACTCCTATCAGCCGGGCGAAAGCGCCAGCGTGTTCATCCCCAACCCGTTTGACCAACCCGCCCGCGCCCTGCTGACTACCGAGCGCGGTCAAATTCTGGATGCGCGTCTGCTGGAAATCGCCCCCGGCGGTGAAAGCGTGGAAATTGCGCTGACGGACGAGAATGCGCCCAATACCTTTGTTTCGGTCACGCTGCTGGGCGCGGGCGCACAGTTCCGCCAGGGGCTGCTGGATTTGAAAGTGGCCCCGACGAGTTTCACGCTCAAGGTGGAGGTCAAAGCCACACCGGCAAAAGCCCGCCCCGGCGATGCGCTGACCCTTGACTTGCGCGTGACCGATGCGGCGGGGCAGCCCGCTCAGGGCGAGTTCTCGCTGGCGGTGGTCGATTTGGCCGCCCTGGCCCTGGCCGACCCGACTGCGCCGGACATTGTTCCCGCTTTTTATGACCCTCAGCCGCTGGGGGTGATTACCGCTCTGACAGACGCGATGGATGCGCGC